>JALZUU010000508.1 GCA_023300665.1 Saprospiraceae bacterium
GCACCTTATATGCACGATGGTCGATTTGCTACCCTAGAAGAAGTAATTGATCATTATAACGAAGGAGGTCAAATCTCCCCCAATATTAATTCATTAGTTAGACCATTAGGATTAACAAAAAAAGAAAAAAGTCAACTGCTTGCTTTTCTGCATACTTTGACAGACGAAGAATAATCGTTTTTAAAGAATTGGCTGGTGGTTTACTAAAATTCCCTATTCATAACATAAACATTCTGATTATTTCGTTGTATCATTGAACTAAGGTGTTGAAGCTGTTTAAAATCATCATCACTCAACGAATTTCACGATCAGACTTTATGAATAAATTTCCTTCCTTATTAATTGCCGGTACTTTTCTTCTTTTATTGCTACTAACCGCAGTAGCTTGTGGAGATGAAGAACCTACCGATCCAGGTCCCGTTGATCTACCAAATGACTTATTGGAGTTCACTTATGCACCAGAAACCCAGGCTCTAGATTATCCCGATTGGCTTGGTCAGATCGAAATTCCAGCGGATAATCCCATGACGGTACAAGGAATTGAATTAGGCCGTAGGCTATTTTTTGATCCGATTCTCTCGGCAGATAGTACGATGTCTTGTAGCACTTGTCATAATCCGACTCAATCTTTTAGTGATGGTTTAGCAACTAGTCCAGGTATTGATGGAATACTGGGTCAACGAAGTTCGATGAGTTTGATCAATATTGCGTTTGTAAATAATGGGCTTAATTGGAATGGAAGTGCTCAGACTTTAGAAGAACAAGCATTGGAACCAGTCATCAACGAAATAGAACTTCACGAGACTTGGCCTAACGTAATTAACAAACTACAACAACATGAAACCTATCCTCAGTTTTTCCGAGAAGCTTTTGGTATATCGGATCGTGATGAGATGACCAAAGAATTAGCCGCCAAAGCAATTGCACAATTTGAGCGAACCTTAATCAGTTTTAATTCTAGATATGATCAAATTCGATTTGGTACCGGAGTTTTTTATGAAGACGACGAAATAAACGGAAGAGATAAATTTTTCTTTGAATTAGCTACTGATCTCGATCATCCAGGCTGTAGCCATTGCCATGGTGGCGTTCAATTTGCAGAACCGAATTTTTTCAATAATGGATTAACCGCAGCAGCAACCTTTGACGATTTCCCAGATAAAGGTCGAGGAGAAGTAACGGGAGTACCTAGTGATAATGGATTGTTTCGTCCACCTTCGCTCCGTAACATTGCGCTGACCGCTCCTTATATGCACGATGGGCGTTTTGAAACTCTAGAAGAAGTAATCGATCACTATAAATCAGGAGGACATCCTTCTCCTAATGTCAATGCGAATATTCGACCTTTTACGCTTTCTGACGAAGATCGAGATAATTTAATTGCTTTTTTAAATACCCTGACAGATACTAGCTTTATAAATAACCCTGCATTTCAGAGTCCGTTTGAATAAATTTATGAATGAAAAAACATCTTTTTCTTGAATCAAGTTCAAGATAGAGAAATACTATACGTGTTTTTTATAAAAAAATACAAACCTCTTATCTTCAAACCCTAGAGTTTTAGTAAGATTTCAATTCCAGATTTACATTATCTTATTCTATTCCATTTCTTTTTTACAAAATAAAAATTGGCAAATCAGAGAGAACTGCAAAGCGGCGTCTAAAATGCTGATTCACTGCCATAGAATTTTCACATTTCATTCAAAAATATGTGTTTTATTTTGAGTAAATAAGCTTAAAATACCTTGCTTTGGTACGCTGTTTGCCTAACTCTTAGTACAACCATATCACACATAACCAATCAAGCAAAGTCTTTCTAGACCAAAATCAAATCCCCTTTGATTATTGAATGACTTTTTCCCTCGCTATCATATCCCCCGTTTGGTGTGCCGTTAGGTAATCCTTACCAAGCACCGGCTTTTATCCTACTATTAAAATACAGTATTATGAAACATTCATTTTGCGCATATTGCGTAATAATGCTACTAATGAGTATGTCCTTTTCGACGTATGCTCAAGGTAACGGGGAAAAAATTAAGCTACCAGGCGTAGCACTTTTTCAGAATAATCCACAAGCTTTTGCTGCGGCAGCTTATGATGGATATTATTTTGTGAATTTGAGTTTCGACCAAATTCCTAATGCACAACAACAAGCAGAATTAGATCAGCAAGGCATTCAATTATTGTCTTTTCAATCTGGAAAAACATACCGTGCAGCAGTATCTATTAGCAAAAAGAATACAGATTTAGGAAAATTAGGAATCAATAATATTACTACGATTCCAACATCTTATAAATATAATCCAGCGATACTCGAAGAAACAATTCCAGTACATGCTGTTCGACCAAACGATAAGGTTGCGCTTGCCATCATCTTTAACGAGCATATTTCTAGTAAAAATATTCAAAAGATATTAAGCGATTTTGATCTACAAAAAATCGAAGCAACGCACCGCAACGGTAAAACAGTGATCGCTGAAGTTGATTTAAATATCGCATCTCAATTATTCGAGCATCCAGCAATCAATTTTGTGGACTTATTACAAGAACCTGTTTCGATGCTTAACCACGAAGTAAAAACTCAACAAAATATAAACGTCCTTAATTCAATCCTTCCTGGAGGATATGGATTAAAAGGAGCTGGTATTACAGTAGGAGTTGGTGATGGTGGAGAACTCGGAAATCATATTGATTTTGACGATCGAATTATCAATGAAGCCAATGGTACTTACTCTTCCTTTGGAGATCACGGAGATCATGTATCAGGCATCATCGGTGGTGCAGGTCATATCAACGAAAGACATCAAGGAATTGCACCATTAAGTAATATAGTTACACAAAAAACAAGTTTAATAACTTATTTCGCAGAAGATTATTGGAATGATCACGAAATGGTATTAACCAATAACTCTTATGGAACTAGCTTTCTGTGCGAAGAAAATGGCGCATATAATTATACCAGCCAGACTTTGGATGCACAGATGCGCGATATTCCTAAGATGCTTCACGTATTTGCTGCTGGAAATAGTGGAACCAAAACTTGTGATCCTTATCCTCCTGGATATAGAACTGTTTTACGTTATTACCAGAGTGCAAAAAATGTTCTTACGGTGGGTAATGTAAATGAAAATCTAGTTGTATTCAACGGTTCTAGCCGTGGTCCAGTAAAAGACGGACGACTAAAACCTGAGATCTGTGGTATCGGACAGAATGTTTATTCTACCGGTAGAGAATTTGATTATCGTAAAAAAACAGGAACTAGTATGGCTTCTCCTGCGGTAGTCGGAACCTTAGCACTCATGAACGAAGCATATCGCCAAACAAATAGTGGTGAAATTCCAGATGGCGGATTGATGAAAGCGATTGCTTGTAATACAGCGGAAGACTTAGGAAATCCTGGACCTGATTATTTCCACGGATTTGGATTGATTAATGGCCGTCGAGCAGTAGAGGTGATCAATCAAGGAAATCATTCTAGCAATACTATTTCACACGGGATTAATCAACAAGAAACAATTACCGTAGGACCAGATCAAGCACAATTAAATATCTTATTATACTGGCCAGACAAAGAAGCAGCGCTAGATGCACCAAAAGCATTGGTCAATGATTTAGATTTAGTAGTCTTAGATCCGAATGGCGATCCTGTTCTACCTTGGGTATTAAATCCAGCACCAACTGCCGTAGATCAACCTGCTCAGCATGGAATAGATACTTTGAATAATATTGAACAAGTAACCATCGCTGAACCAATTCCTGGCGTTTATACGATTATGGTTACTGGTACAAAAGTTACCACAACCGATCAAATTTATTATCTCACACATGAGGAAATGAATAAGGACGTAACACTTACTTATCCATTCGGTGGAGAACAACTTGTGCCTGGAGAAGTCGAACGAATTCGTTGGGAAACAGCACCGAATAATACAACTAATTTTGATTTAGAATATTCTATTGATAATGGTAGTAGCTGGATATCCATTGCGGACAATATTAATTCACAAGCAAGAAGTTATAATTGGACGGTTCCTGCTAATTTCACAGATCAAGGAATTGTCAAAGTAACTAATTTAAATACGTTAAATAGATTTTCTGAAAACAACACACCGTTTAATATCAAATCGATCCCTACCAATTTAACGGTAGAAGCTATGTGCGAAAATATGTTAACGTTTACATGGGAAGGAAACAATAACGAAGATTATGAACTTTGTTATTATAATGGTACAGAGATGGAAGCCTTGGATACCGTCAGAAATACCGTCTTAGAAGTAAGTGATGATCGTCTTGAATCAGGGACTCAATACTGGTTTGCAGTTCGTCTAATGAACGGACGACGAACAGAAGCCATTAGTGCTATTCCGCAACTGACCGGTAATTGTCCATGGGATTTTGATGTAAAACTTAGAGAGATCAATGTACAAAAAATTGGTCGAGCCGAAACTTCTATTACATTGAGTAATCAAGAAAATATTGAGTTAGAAATTTTCAATCAAGGAGTAGAGCCTGTATCTGATATTACGGTTAGCTATCAAATTAATAATGGAAGTATCGTTTCTGAAATGATCAACACGGCTATTTCGCCAGGAGATTCGATTACTTATACTTTTATACAAAAGGCAGATTTATTTACGCCAGGAGAATACGCAATAGATGCTTGGATCAACAGTCCATTAGACAGTCGAATAAACAATGATAGTATCATAGGATTGGTACAGGCCAAACAATTGGCTAACCCAATAGCCTACTTTGACTCAAATACTCCGCTTAATGAAGAATTTTCAACTGCAAATTTTAGCAACTATCAAGCAACCACCACTGGGCTTTCAGGAATCGAAGCATGGGATTATTTAAACGTCAATGATCAATCAGAACTTTTACTAAATGAAAATACCTACTCGGTACATTTGTTACCACGAGTGGATGAACTAGACCCTGACTATAATAATCAGGTTTCATGGACCCTAAATTTATCTCAATATGATATAAATGGTCCCGACGTATTGTTAAGTTTTGAATACTTAAACGATACCTTAACACCACTTAGTAATCCAACTTACCAATCTAACAAAGTATTTGTTCGAGGAGGAGATCAAGAGGAGTGGCAATTACTAACTACTATTGAAGGAAGTGGCGAAGAATGGGAAGTAGTTAGGGAATTAAATATTAGTGAAGTACTACAAACAGCAGGACAATCCTTCTCTAGTAGTTTCCAAATTCAGTTTAAACAACTGAGTGAAAGTGGATTAGCAATCGATAATGTAGCATTATCGCAGCTAAGCGCCCTACCAGTAGAATTAGTGGATTTTCAGGCCAGACAATCCCTTGCGGATGTACAGCTGACTTGGGAAACCCAATCGGAAAGCAATAACGACTATTTTGACATCGAACTGGCCATTGGCGACGAGGCGGTCCTACAAGACCAATTTATCGTCATCGGACAGCAGAGAGGAAATGGCACAACTAACATACCGACTTATTATGAATTCATGGATCGACAACCTAAGAAATCTGGAAACCGATATTATCGGCTAAAACAGGTAGACATCGACGGAACGTACTCGTACTCTCCGATTCGCTTGGTCTCCTTTCCTTCTGGCATTCAAGTGGAAGTTTATCCAAATCCTTTCTGTAGTGTACTGAAATTACATTACCAAAGCAGTACGGCCAAAGAACTGACCATCCAATTAGTGGATAATCAGGGAAAAATAGTACTGTCAACCAAAAAATATACTGTGGAAGGTGAACAAACACTGGATATTCCGGTCGATCAAACCCTGATGGAGGGAACGTATTATCTGAGGATTCCCGAAGAGAAACTGTTCTCACCAAGGGCATTGATTAAGATTAGGACTAACTAGTAAATGTTTACCACAGGAGAAAACATAATTGGAATGAAACGAAAGACAAACACGCAAGTGTTTGTCTTTTTTTTGTGAAAAATGGCTCGTTTTTACTCTTTTTTAAAAAAAATAAAGAAAAAATTAAGTCATTTTATCTATTTTTTTAAGTTTTATTTTCACAAATAATTGACTTTTATAAATACAAATTACTGACTATCAGTTTTTTATAAAAAAATGTATAATAAAAAAATAGTACAATATCCTAATTTTGTCTTTTGTTTAAGCTTAGTTTATACCGATTATTGTAATGTGGAAAGATAGAAACAGTGTAGAAAGATGGACAAAAGGGTTCATCCAGCAAAATGTATATGTTCATGGGATTATAATTTGTTGATAGTGAGTCGTCCCGAATTCAAATTCAGGACGATTCCTATTAAGCTTTCTTTTCCCTGTAAAGATAAAAAGCCGTTTCACTACCCTGATTGCAAAAAGTGTTATGAAACGCCACCCTTAATTGGGTGTTTTCTCGGTGATAAGCCGAGAACTAATTTGTATATGTTCATGGGATTATAATTTGTTGTAGTAGTTGTCTAGGCTTTGAGTCTAGACAACTTTACTTTTTTAAGAAACAACGATTAAATAAATTGAGAATCCTAAGGAACATTCTTATCTATTTTGAGTATTAAAAC
>JALZUU010000509.1 GCA_023300665.1 Saprospiraceae bacterium
TTTCTTCAATTCCACTTTCTTTGATGGTTTTGAAAATTTCTCCCATTAGATCGTCAATCATTAATACGAAATCTGCGTAAGGATTAATATCACTTTTCCCTGCCCAAGGTGCTATAGGTAAAATAGGATTATGAGGTGCTGGTAGAGGGAGGTAAATAAAAAATGGCTGGTCATCATCTGCTTTTTCTTTGATGTAGGCATTTGTTTTATCTACCAATAAAGGCAATACTTGTTCATGTTCAAAATCATCAGATATAACACCTCGTATCCAATGTGCGTAACGATCTTCTTTTCTTTTCTTTTCAGATATACCAGTTGGTACCATCACTACCTTATCATTTTCTAGATAAACAAAGGGAGGCATATTTAAAGAGGCAGGTATCATATAAGAATAATCAAACCCTAAATCTAAAGCTCCCTTTTTCAAAGGTTTCGCATAATCTATTTGATCAAAGTCTACCCTATCCTTACTACCTGTATAATAGTCAAATTCTTTGCTGCCATTTTTCATTGACCAGTTAAGTCCTAAATGCCATTTGCCAATGTTTGCAGTTTGATAGCCACCTGCCTTTAGTACATGTGCAACCGTTAAACGATCCTCTCTAATCAACATAGGAGAATTTCCCCAGGTTACAAATTGCTTGAGTGGTGTTCGCCAATTATAGCGACCGGTCAAGATTCCGTATCTGGTGGGTGTACAAACGGAGGAAGAAGTATGCGCGTCGGTAAACTTCATTCCCTCTGCTCCCATCCGGTCTAGATTGGGGGTAGCAATTTTACTATTTTCATTATAAAAACTTACATCTCCTATTCCTAAATCATCCGCTAAAATATAAATAATATTAGGTTGAGCGGCTTTTGCAGACTTCGATTGGGCGGTGCCAATATCTGGACAAATAGCGATTAAAAAAAGAAGCGCCAGGTATTTAAATTGCCACGTATAATTTCTTATAGACATTGATACAATATTTAATTTTATCTGGTTAAGATTCTCATAGATTCATGTAGACATCAGGTTAGCTTGAAAAACAGAATTTTATTCGTTATGGAAAGTTTGGTAAATTTTCCTCAGTCAAGCCACTACCATCACCAAAAAAATTAGCATTTACAACATTAGTTACCTCCCATCTCGACAGGTCCTGATTGAATTGACTAGCGCCGAAAAAAGTTCTGACCGCGGATGTTATATTCGAAGTGTCCCAATCTCCCATGGTGGCATTTCCAGTCATTGAAGTACAACCTCTAAATAAATTTGGCAAAGCAGCCAACGCAGAAAAATCCGGTAAATCGACGGCTTCGTATTCCATGTTAAAACAGTTCATAAACAATTGATTGACATTTGTCCACTGATGATCTCCCCATTGTACAAAAGCAACTAACTGGTTGGGTAATAAGTCATCGGTGGTCCCTCCTAATCTAAATTGTGGAAAGATTGTAGCCTTAATTTTTATAAGATAGGATCCTGGTTGTGCGTAAGAATGCACTGGATTTTCCGTTTCGTTGGTGATTGTTCCATCTCCCCAATCCACCTCAAATTCTCCAACGGTCTGGGTATTTAGCGTTATCAATTTATCAGGTACGCTGGTCTCTATTCTTAGTACAAAATCGGTCGGATCTAGTACGATGATGATAACCTCGGCGGTCCCCTCCAGCGAACCATCAGATGCCGCTACGGTAATGTTATGTTCGCTGGCAGTTTGAAAATCAAGCATTTGCCCTGGAGCCAAACTTAATTCCCCCTCGGGGGTAATTTCAAATAAATCGTTAGAATTTTGTGTAATTGAGAAAATAATGTCCAGCCCCGTATTTGGATCTATACCCGATACCACCCCAATTACCACATCATCTGTAATATTCTCACCCTTGGCAAAAACCGCTCCTTCAACAATGGGTGCCTGATTTTCGGCAACAGCAATATTAATAGTTCCGGTATCCGTATTTCCAGCACTATCTTCGACCTCCACTACCAGACTGTGGGTGGGATTACTAGTCGACAAAACGGCACCAGACGCAAGACTTAACTGGCCAGTCGGGGTAATTTCAAATAAATCACCAGAATTTTCCAGGATGGAATACTCCAATGTTTCTGCCACCAAATCATCATATAAATTAGGATCGGAAGCACCGAGGGTAGCAATTACTTCGTCGTCGGGAATACTTTCCAGTACGCTAAAAACATAATCTCCAATGACGGGTGCTCGATTGTCGGAATCGACTCCTTCCTGACAGGAAGACAATGCGATGATAAAGAAAACTGGATATATATATTTTAATAAAATTTTCATAATACTTTTATTGAACGTTACCGAATGAATTAGAATGTGAATTAGAATGTGAATATGCTCTCTTACTGGAAGATTTGCCGACTAGCTGTTTGTTCTAATTCTAAAATCTAATGCTTATAATCTATATCTAATTCCAACTAACCAGGTAGATGCCAACTGGAAAAAATCAGTCAAATTTTCTCTGCTAGTATCAAAATACCTTCTTCTATTTGCTCCGGTAATATTGGATCCACTAACTGAAAACTGAAATCTTTTACTAAAGTTATAACTGGCTCGGGCACTCAAAGAACCTGCTCCTTGCTGAAATCTTGCGGTTTGTATTCCTAGGTTTGCTCCGAAAGGATCTGGAACGGTTCTATAGAAATCACTTCTCCAGGCATAAGCCAATCTAACCCCCAACCCTTTTCGGTCATAATAAAGGATACCGTTATAACTGTGCGTAGATCTTCCCGGAAAACCATTTTCGGTAATCCCGGTTTGTCTATCCAGGAAACCCTGGGTATAATTGTAATTAGCTCTAATGCCAAGGCCCTTAAATAGAGATGGCAGGAAGGTTAGTGGTTGGTTGAAACCGATCTCAAATCCGTACAATTGAGCATCCGTAAAATTCTGAAATTGGCTAATAACCACCGGAAATATTTTACTTTCATCCGGAATAGAGAATCCGATCACACGCTCATCTGGAAACTCAGCATCAGGTATAACACGATTGGCAATAAAACCCTGAAAAAATTTGTGGTAAGCACCAAAAACCAGAGCGCCTCCCCTTTTGGTATAATACTCAAAGGAAAAATCCGAATTCCAGGTAAAGTATGGTTGTAAATCAGGGTTTCCTATTCGTAAGGTGGTGGACGGATCGTCAGGATCGTAGAACGGAGAATCGGGGTCGGCAATCGCGGAATTTGGATCGATGACCGTAAGCCGGTTCCGTGGAACTAACCGGTTAACACGAGGCCTTGACATGGTTCTCGATCCGGCTAGCCTGATTTGAATATTTCTTTTAGGTTTATAAATAAGGTTCATACTGGGTAGTACATCCCAACGCGATCGCTCGTTGGTGGACTCCTGGAATGAATTGGTGGCGATGGTGGTTATCTGGCCCAGGGGATCTGTGAATTGCAGGTTACTAAATGATTTTGTAGAGATAGCGTATCCTACTACCCGTACACCAATATTACCGCTGAACTTGGATTTCGATTTCCTGTTATTCTTAAGATTTAGCTGTGCGTAAAAAGCATTTGAGGTCTCGTCAAAGTCCAGCGAGTTATTGGGGTTCAATCCAAATCCATCTTCTCTTTCAGTCGGTACGTCAAACAAGTTGTCCGCTGTAAAACTGCTGATATCCCCCTCGTAAGCTCCTCCGTATAACGCAAAAATATCTTGTACATTCAAAGCTGGAAACTGGTTATCTCCAACTCTGTAATCTTCGAAGAAAGGTTCCGCTAAAGTGGCATTGGCAATAATTTGTTCAAATTGTGTTCTGACCTCATCAAGCGCGGCGGTATTGTCCGGATCATTTGGGTCTACGAAGAATAGATCCACATCCCGGATAATTTCTCTACTTCTGATGGTAGAAGCACTATACCGATAACCGAAATCCAGGGAATAACGTTTACTCAGTTTTCTGGTTACATCCAGTTTACCACTAATATTGGTATTTTGAGAAGTCCTAATATTTAATCTTCCAAAGTCGTCGGGATCGTCCATCTCATAATTTTCGGGGTTCAGATAACCGTCATCGCCTATACTAAAATATAAGGCTTCCGTATTTCTACTGTCAAATATGGTAGGAGTAGAAGTGTTGAAACTTACGTTGGCACCATTTCTATTAAAATTGACAAAATCTGTAGTAGAAACAGAAGCGTCCACGTTTACGGCCCATTTTTTAAATCTATAAATAATATGGGCTCCTCCGATGATATCCGTACTTTCCGTTGATAGATTGTTTTGTCTTAACTGATAAAAAACGGGCGCTTGATTATTGCTAGTCAGACTTCTATCCGCGTAAGTTAAAAAATTAGTTGGAGACAGGTCGAAAGATTCCGGCTGCCAAAGTTCCGTGGTAAAAATGCCCGCATTATTTAACTGAATTCTCTGGGTGGATTCGTTTCTTGTTCGATTGAAAACATTCCCATCTAAAATGAATTCAATTTTTTTGTTTGGTTTCCACTGCAATGCCCCAGAAACACCTAATCTTTTTTGCTTATTCTCTCTGGTCTGTAAATTATACCGTTCAATGGCAACAACATCTTCAATGGTCTGGTCCCCAAATTCGGGATCAAAAACACCGTTGAGATTATTATCGACGTTTAAATCAAATTCCCGGAGCCCCCCGTTGATTGCCCCAATACCCTCCTGAAAAATAATATCACTACTCGTTAAAAAAGTAATGTTAGCGCCAAACGTTTGAGCTTTGTTTCTACCTCCGAGAATCACGCTAACCCGGTGCGTTGGATCTACCTGACTCACTGTCGGTTGGGTAGTTGCTCTGGCTGTAACAGAACCAAAAATATTTGTTCCTTTAAGATATCTGGCACCTAAAGGTCTTAGTAATTTATAATTGATGGATCCACCTACTCCGCCCTCGATAGCCTTGGCTTGGGACGTTTTAGAAATGGTAGCCCCTTTAATCATTTCAGTGGGAATAGCTCCCTGGTTGAACTCTCTAAAATCACTGATACCTGAGCTTCCGCTAGAAACGGACGTACGACCATTGATACTGGTCTGTACAAACTGGGCGCCTAACCCACGAATGGCAGCTCTTGATCCGGAATTTCCCGTATAGTCTCTTTCAACCTGAACCCCGGCAACTCTTTCCAAAGCATCGATCACATTTTCGTCCGAGAAGTTTCCGATATCCTGTGGGGTAATAGATTCTATCACCGTTGCCGCATCTCTTTTAAGTTCTACCTCCTCTAGTAAAGATTTTCTAATTCCTACCACGTCTACCTCGTTTAACATCTGAATGTCTTCTTCCATATTAATGGTTTCCAAATTGGTATTTGCTCCTAAAGTACGCTCTACCGTTTGAAATCCTGTAAAGCTCAACAATATTACATCACCCGGATTTGCGATAAGTGAAAATTTACCATCCACTCCGGTAACGAAACCTTTTTGCGTACCTTTTATCAAAACCACCACGCCGGGTAAGGGATCTCCATAATTGTCCACTACCACGCCAGTGTAAGTATCGGCTTGTTGTTGGTAATCATCATTGGCGCTACTTACCGTAGCAGCACAGATGAAAAAGCAAATAATAATTGATTGTAAAATTAATTTCATCATTAATTTATATTTTTGTTATAAATAATATTTTAAGGCAACTATAGCAATTCCCGAATGAGCAATTACATACTAAATGTAGGGAAAATTTACTTTTTTTGCTTTTTCTTTTTCTTTTTTGATTTAGGTACTTTATTTCTGACGAAAGACATACAGGATGCTCTAGGTTCCGTCGGTAAAGATGCCTTCCAGTCGTTGACAAGTTTTAACAATGCTTCCGCTTTTTCAGGATTTTTTGCTACCAGATCGTTTTCTTCTTTCCAGTCTTCCTTGAGGTTGTACATCTCATATTTATCGCCCGAAACATCCACCACCAACTTATAGTCCCCATCTCTTACGCCCAGCGTAGGCCACGTATAATCTTGCTTGGAACCACCTCTCCATTCCCAAAAAATAGGTTTCGTTCTGTTTAGCCCTTCTCCTTTGAGTGCGGACCACATACTTTCTCCGTCCGGTTGATAATTGGCAGGTATTTCGATCCCTGCCACTTCAAAGAAGGTAGGTAATAAATCCACTGCCGTTACTACCGAGGTTTTATCAACTACCCCGGCAGGAATTACAGTTGGCCATTTAGCTACAAAAGGTACTCTAACACCACCTGCAAATAAAGAGCGTTTTTTGCCTTTTAAACCACCAGTCTCTCCCACAGAGTAGTACTTTCCGAGACCTCCACCTTTATGTGTTTTCTCTTTCTCAGGGCCTTCCCTTTCAGGACCATTATCTGTTGAGAAAACTACTAAAGTATTTTCATCAAGGTTTAATTCTTCCAATAGTTTTACAATTCTTCCAACTGCTTCATCGCCCTCTGCGATAATAGAGGCATAGACTTGCTTCTTTTCGTCTAAATTGTTAAACTCATCCATAAATTTATCCAACGGGTAGTGGGCTGTGTGTGCTTCGTGTAACCAAAGGTTAACAAAGAAAGGTTCGTCTTTATGTTTCTTAATAAAGGCTTCGGCATAATCGACCCCCACGGATCCTGCTTTTGCGATTTCTATGGTTTTGGATCCATTAAAAGTGGCATACTCATCGTATCCGTAATCGGTTTCAATAGGAGCATCTTTTGATCTCCATCCCAGATGCCATTTACCGAAATGTCCCGTTGCGTATCCTGCTTTTTGAAATTCTCTGGGAAACGACATATCCTTGGGATCCATCCAGTCTGGCATTCCTCTTTTTTTGTGTGCCTTCCATCCTTGGAAATGTTGATGAATAGATTGTCGCGCGGGGAATTGCCCAGTCATAACAGCGACTCTACTGGGCGAACATACTGGACTGTTTACAGTGAAGTTGGCAAAGTCCATTCCTTCGCTAATCATTTTGTCGATATGTGGTGTTTTTATCCACGTGCTTCCATGTGCACTTACATCACCATACCCCCAATCATCGGCGAAAATGAAAATGATGTTAGGTTTTTTATTGACTTTTTGTTGAGCAGATGGTGCTGATAGTACTTGTTCCTTTTGTTGGGCTTTAGAAAGGTTGCAACTAATGGCCATCAGGATACAAAAAAGTATGCTTAAATTTAATTTCATCTTAGTAAATAATTTAATGATTATTAATTTATAATTTGATGTGTTTTGCTTAGCAAAATATTGTCTTATACCGTTTCAAAATGGTAGTTTTTTTTATTACAATTACATGCAAATTTATTGTTTTAAAAATTTTTTAAATAACACCTTTTCTCCAGGGGTCTCTATTAGCAATATGTATAATCCCGACTTTAAATTTGAAATATCGAGTTCCTTTTCTCCTGCGGAATTAACAAGGACGCATTTACCCATAACATCAAAAACTTGAGCAGTTACCGGTTTTATATTTAATAAAATTTGATCATTTGCCGGATTAGGAAATACTTTGAAAAACTCCATTTCATTTTGTAATTGATTGTTAGTGGAAACAGTCCCTTCATAATCTACTGCTACCGTTACGCCTTCAACCGACCATCTATTGTTAGTTGCTTCATTAGCGGTACCAATAGCAAATTGAATAATTTCACCACTAATTCCACTTTCGGTCAATAAGTCTATGGTCTCTACTCCATCTGTAGCAGCTCTTGGAGTCGAAGTCGTTGTACCTACTTGAAGTGAAAACAAATCGTTAGCATGTTGTGCATTAACAAGTGTAATGGATTTAAAAACACCATTAATATCTTCTTCTATAATTGATCCTCCATTGGCATTAAAATCAATAATTTGAATATTGTTAACACTTTCTACCCACTGATTGTCAGATCCTAGAAATAAGGTTTCTTGATTGGTGGTGGTACCATCGCCCATCCCCCAGGAATTTTCGGTTGCAGCACCTCCTGAAGGTCCAGAATTAATCCCAAATTGATCTTGCGGTGTAACATCGATAGAAATTCTAAAGGTTGCCAATCCATCCGGAGCCGTTTGCAGTTCAGAGTACATGGTCGCTACCGTATTAATTCCATAATTAGTATTTGCGGCTGCCCTTATTTGAACCGCCCCATCATGTTCCATCACCCGCAATTTTACGGTTCTGTTAGTTCCGCCATCCGCATCCTGCGCCCTAAGTTCAAAAATATAATCGGTCGCTACCGCCTCTGTCGGTGTACCACTTATGGTCCAGGTTCCCGACGTTGTTTCTGTAAGGGTTCCCCATTCAGGAAAATCTCCAGACACGACCGAAAGTCCGGTCACGCCCACCTCTTCGGGATCCCAAAAATCGAAACCATCCACTAAGTTGTGCGCATAAGGCGATTGCGCCATAGCTTCTGACAAAATGGTTTCCTGTCTTGCCCAATTAGGAGCTCCAGGAGATTCCAGCTCCATCAAATGAGTGTCCATGCCGTTCAATTGAGACAAGGCCCAATCCCTGGCCACCAGTTGTTCATTCGTACCTGATTTTAAGACCAATGCAAGTCCCCAAGAGATGGCTCCACCATATTGTACTGCTTCCAAATTCCAAAGATTAAATTCTTCGTCCGTGAGCGCTGGCGTATTCCCACCGCTCCAGGAAGTGGTACTCATTGGTGGATCGAAATGACCTACAACGTTGTCATCCCACGTCCAGGTTTGCGGGTCGATACCCGAATGCACATTGCCAAAGGTTTCCTTAATTTTTTCTATGTGCGCATAGTTACGATCATAAAGCGGAGGCGTCCCAATCGTATGACTGCCCATGTTGTTACCACCATTGTATGGATGGCCAAACATAAAGTCATCGGCATGGACTACTTCAGAAAATGGATTCAGCTCTTCGGTGTCTCTTTCCGGACCATTATTAAAAGAAAGTGCGGCGTTGGGGTTTCCTGCGTGGCAGGCAGCTTTAAATGCGTTGAAAATCATTTGATCTTCATAAACGCCATTCTTCTCTTTATCACCATTCAATCCCATATATATTCCTGAATCGAAACACCAACTATCAATCAAATCTCCATAGCGGATGGCATAGTCCTTAAGGACGAATTCTGCGTAGCAAAACATATATTTACGATCAGGATAGATAGCAGTGGAGTCAACATAAGTTCCCAAGTCTGCGTTCCAAACATCGGTATGGTAGGGCTGACTCGCGATAAAAGTCTGCGCTTCCGGATCAGTGTCGCACCACTCCTTCCAGCGCGTCGTTATATTCGGAATTTCACTGGGATTAATAGTCCCTTCCCTGTTGAGCATATTCGAACTATTGACATATACCATGATTTTCATTCCTGCGGCCCTAATGTCCTTAATGATTTCCAGGAACGGATCTTCTCCAAAAGACGCACGCGGGACCACCAGATTAATGGGGTTGCCGTTAGCGTCTGTATCACCCTGCCAGAAGCTCTCTAATAACGGGTGAGGCCCCATGTGTACAGGAGAATAAATATAGGACTCGTTGAGATGTACTTGAATATAGTCGATAGTCCTGAGGTGACTTATCTGATCCAGAAAAGGCTCAACTGATAACCCTTCATGTCCGCCATTATATAGGCTTGAAGGCTTCCAGTTGATGCCCCAGGTTCCTCTTAGCCAATCAGCCCGCAAACCTTGATTGGGGTCTGGTACTTGAGCATCAGTAGACATTGCTGAAAACAAGCAGATGCTTAAAAGCAAAAGTTTCAGCTTAGTTTGTAGTGAATTTCTTTGGGGGACATCCATCGTAAGATCTATGGCGAAAGCCTTTCTAAATTCATTATGTGTGTCTTTTGTTTGCATTATTGTTTTTTTTTAATAACATTTCAATTACATAGAACAGATTTCTCCCCTATCAAACTGCTTTTTAGATCTTTAAAAACTTTTGAGATAATAAATTTCCTTCGATGGTCTGTATTTGCAAAATGTATAATCCCTGATTTAAATTTGAAATATCGATTTCATTTTCTCCTTGGGAATTAGAAAAAACGTTCCTACCGGTAACATCATAAATTCTTGTATTGACGGATTTAATGTTGAATTTAATCCAGTCATTTGCAGGGTTGGGAAATAGCTTAAATGATTCGACTTGATTGGATGTCTGATCGGTACTGGATATGACACTGTTAAAATCTACGCTTACCGTTATGCCCTCTACGGACCATTTATTTGTAAGCTCCATGTTATCTCCGGTACCCACCGCAAAATCCTCGATATTAGTTACCGAAGTAGCTGCCTCCAAATCGATGAGTTGGGTCTGGTTTTCGGATCGACCATAATCCGATTGTACTCCTCCAACTCTAAAAGAGACAAAATCGTTGGGAGATTGTGAATTGCCGATGGTTATCTCTTTAAAAAACAGCGTAAGATTATTGGTTGTGAGTGCTCCTCCGTTGGGATCAAAATCAAGGATTTGAATATTATTAATACTTTCGGTCCATTCGTTATCCGAACCACGGAAAATATCGTTTTGATTAGCATCCGTTCCATCTCCAATTCCCCAGGACTTAAGGGTTGTAATACCTCCAGAGAAACCGGAAATAATGGCCTGACCCGTTGGTGGGGTAACGTCTATGGAAATTCTGTAAGTTGCCAACCCATCTAAAGCCATTTGAATTTCAGAATACATGGTAGCCACGGTATTTATACCGTAATTGGTACTTTCTTCTGCAGTTATTTGAACATCCATGTTAGTTAAAATGGTAAGATTGACAGTTATGAGGATTTCAGTTGTTGATGAATTGACACCATCATTAAGATCAAGCGTGAAGACATTTTCACCTACATCCGAAACTAAAGGGATTCCACTTAATTCCCAAATACCCGGGGAAGTCTCTTGAATAATAAGCCAATCAGGCCCTGCTATTTTATTAATGGTGAGCTCATCGTTTTCAAAATCATAAAAATCAATATCCTTTTTTAAAAGGCTTTCAAAATTCTGTAATGCATTTGCCGTTGCATTTGCAAGTACTATTGGATTTGAATACCATACAGGAGTGCCATTCCCAGGATCGGTAAACCCTGCAGGATGTCCAATCGCATGTAATGTCAGCTCTCTGTTTGTTCCACCATCAGCATCCTGAGCCATTAATTCAAAAGTGTAATCGGTAGCTACCGTTTCTGTAGGTGTACCACTTAAGGTCCAGGTTCCTGGCGTTGTTTCTGTAAGAGTTGCCCATGAAGGTAAATTTCCAGACACTACAGAAAGTCCTGTAACGCCAACTCCTTCTGGATCCCAAAAATCGAAACCATCCACTAAATGGTGAGAATAAAACACTCCTGGTATGGCTTCTGACAAAATGGTTCTCTGCCTGGCCCAATTAGGGGCTCCGGGATTTTGAAATTCTTTTAAATAGGTGTCTGTAAGTTCAAACTGAGTAAGGGCATAAGGTTGTAAGGTAAGTACAGGATTATTTTCTAAATTAGTTCTCACCAAAGGAGTCCCCCAAGTTATGGTTCCACCATTAATAAGTCCTGTACTAGTCCATTCCACAAATTCCTCGTCGGTTAAACAGGGCGTATTACCTGCATTCCAGGACGTAGTGCTTTGTTTCGGAAAGAAATGTGAAACAACATTGTCATTCCAAATTATTGTATCATCTCTAAAAGCATATCCATTATATTGCTCCATCCATTCAATTATACCAAAATTATAGGTATATAATATCTCTGGCACAACCATATTACCCGCTCCTCCGAAGGGATGCCCAAAGGTATAATCGTCAAAAAGAGTTGCTGTAGTAAATGGATTTCCTTGATTATTACCAACACTATTGTTAAATGAGAGGGCGGCGTCTGGATTTCCCGCATGACAAGCCTCCGCAAAAGCCTGATAAATTCTTTGTTCGTTAATATCACCAGAGGCAGGATCATCTCCACATTCGTCCTCCATGATATTATCCGCGGAATCAAAGCACCAGGCATCGATGAGGTCGCCGTAGCGAATGGCATATTCTTTCAGGATAAACTCTGCGTAGCAAAACATATACCTACGTCTGCCGTCACCACCGTGGTAGGGTTGACTATTAATAAAAGCCTGCGCCTCAGGATTTGTATCGCACCACTCCATCCAGCGTTCGGACACATCCGGAAAATGGTTTTGTATTAGCGGCTCACCAGGAACTCTTGCTAATAAATTATACGAATTCACATATACTTCTGATTTTAATCCCGCTGCTCTTACCGCTTTGAGCCAATTCAAAAGTGGATCATCGATTGCCTCTCGAGGAACTACCAAATTAATGGGATCGCCATTATTGTCCGTGTCCCCTTCCCAAAAGCTTTCAATTAGTGCGTGTGGTCCCACGTGAATTGGAGAATATATATTTGGACTGGTCAGCGGTAATTGAATATGATCAATGGTTCTTAGATTATTTATTTGAGTCAAATAATCGTCCAGTCTGATTCCTTCTATGTTGCCATTATAATTACGTGATGGTAACCATAGCAATCCGGTTGCCCCCCTCATCCAATCTGCCCGAAGTCCTTGATTGGGATCAGTTGACTGTGCTTTTGCCTGAAAAATTGATAACACAAAACATATAGTACTCAGTACTATGATACGTGTTATTTTTTCAAATTCTTTTGTTTTTGTCATTTTCATTAAAATTTATTGTGAAAGAACTTGCCTAAAAACTATTCGTTTCAATTATCGAAAATTTCCAGACAAGTTCTATCCAACGTAAAAGTTATAGGTCGTAAACGCGGACTTTAGGTACTTTTTGGAATTATTTTACAAACAATCTACCAGTAGCAATTCCACCGTCTTCAGATTGTATCTTAACAATATATTGCCCAGACACTAATCCTGATACTTCCAAATAATCGGAAGCACTGAAGGTCTTTACTGTTTTACCTGACAGATCAATAAGCTGTAAAGTTTTAAATTGCTCGCTGACTCTAAAAGAATTTACTACAATTGTAGGATAAACAGATAGTGACTTTTTCATTACCACCTCTTCCAAGGAGGTAATCCCTCCGGTAATAGTATAAGAAGGAGTAATACTCGCTAAATTGTAGACATCATTTGGTTCGGTAGTTCCATTTGCCAACGTAATTTCTGTTACATTGGAGGTATCACCCACGGTAAATGTTTCTGGCATAACGGCATTGTTGATAAATTCAACTCCGAAGGCAACTCTAAAATTCACAGATAAATCTCCTAAATCATACGTTCCAGGTGCATCACCATTGACGGTGATTAAAGGATGGTCAGCTACGCTTTGAGCATTTCTAAAATTGATAGAGTGAAAATGTAAATCAGAAATAGCACTAGCGTCAAGCCCGGTAGTTCCCGGATCAAAATCTATCACAGTCAAATCGCTAAGGATGAGAGATTCTTGTTCATCTCCTTCCAAAATTACAGGGTTATTGTCAGCTCCGCCCGACCCTATCCCGATTAACTTATTTGCATTGGTAGCCACGAAAGTACCCGTTCCTCCGGGTGTTACGGTAACCTGTATTTTAAAGGTCACCCCTTCTGCCGCGATCTCGGGAGTGGTTAATTGAGCTGCACCTTCAGGAAATACCATCTCTGCTGGCGGATCTACGACGGCATCAGTGTATACTGTTTGTGCCGATACAACACTAAGGCTCAAGGTCAAAGCAAAAATTGCCAAACCTTTTTTTAAATTTTTTAATGTGTAACCTGATTTCATAATTAAAACTTTTTGATGTTAAAAAATTGTGTTTTGTACTGGAATATCAAGATGAACGATTATTTTACTTTTCTGACAAACAACGAATCGTATTTTGCGTATCCATTGTATTTTACACCTTCATTTCTCCAGTGATCTAATTGGGTATCATATAGCTTTCTCATTTTATCTAGCTGCGTTTGATACTCGGGTAATTTGGCAAGATTTACCATTTCGTAAGCGTCCTTCTCAATATCAAATAATTCTTCGGTTGGATAAAGTTCTTTTCCTGCCTCTTTATAATACCAGTAAATATATTTGTATTGATTGTCCATCACCGTTAAGCAATGGGTAGCTTTTGGTCCCCAAACCTGAATAATTGGAAGGGCGTTTCTTATTTGTAAATCAGGACTCTCTACCACGGGTACCAAACTTTTTCCGTCGTAGACTATTGGAATATCCACTCCCGCATAATCCAAAATAGTTGCTGCCAAATCCACGTTTCCAGTTAAAGAAATGGAGGAAACTTTTTTATTTTTTTGCCGTGGATCAACGATGATGAGTGGAGTTCTGGCACCTTCCTCGTAGGGAAGAACTTTAGAACCTAAACCGTGCGAACCATTAAAGTAACCATTGTCAGAGGAAAAAATAATAATGGTGTTATCGGCTATTTTCAGTCTTTTTAGCTCTTCCAGCACCATACCGATCGCGTAATCTACCCCGTAAACCAGCTGGTTGTATTTGCGCAACGCTTCCTGATAAGTTTCTTCTTTATCGTATCCCCATTCCACGAATCTTGGATACTGTCTTCCCATTCTGGATTGTTTGGCCAAATGTTTACCGGCTTCTCTTCCGTAATTAGGAAGTTTTCTAAATACAGTTTCTGCGTAAATATTATCAAACATGGGATCTGGTTCTACCGGTCGGTGGGGAGCCTTAAAAAATACACTCATACAAAATGGCGCTCCTTCTTGAACAGATTCGTTCATAAAATCTATAGTGGCCGCCCCGTAAGATCGGGTACTGTGCGGATATTGTTTAGCATATTTAACCATTGATTTATTATCAATCGTTTTATAGGACGTTTGGTGGGGACTACCTCCCCAAAAATCAAAATCATGCTTTGCTACTGCTCCTTCTTTTTTCCAACCGCCATTCGTATCTGATACAGAAAAACCAAACTTACCAGCAAAACCTACGCGATAGCCAGCCTTTCTAAGTAATACCGGATAGGAAGTAGACCATTGTTTTGTTCGTAGAGAACCATGATCAAAATTGCACCCCGTTTTATATTCGTAGAGTCCGGTCAAAACATTGGCTCTGCTAGCCATACAGATGGCCGTAGTATTGTAGTGCCTTTTAAATAAAACTCCTTTACTGGCCAGCGTATCCAGATTGGGCGTCTTTGCCTCGGGATTACCAAAGTCTTTTTGCGTGTCGTAAGACTGGTCGTCCGTAAAAAAGAAAATGATATTTGGGTGCTGCACTTCGACTTTATCCTCTTGCACAAAACAAGACAGCAAGCTCATCAAACCAGCTATAAAAGCAAATCCTGCCACGATTTTATAGTTCATTATTTTATTTTTTCTTACTTGCACCATATTCTTTAAATCTGCTGGTGATTATCTCTACCGAAGGGCATTCAACTGGTGTTATGTTGATGGCTTGCGCAATCTTTTGAGCCACCTCAATACCTTGCATTCTGGAACCCTCCGCTTTGTAATGAACGTCTCCATAACCTTTGCCGTGCACTTCTAAAACAGGACCTGAGAACTGGAATAAATCGTTGACCATAATGTCTTTGTGATTTGCCAACACTTTTAAAGCTACCTCATTGTATCGTATTGCATCTCCCGCAAACCGTCCCGGTTCACCCTCCGGAACAGGAGTGGTAGTTGCGAAAATTAATTTTGCGGTTGGGTAAGTTTCCTTGAGGTAAGCAATGATCCCGTTAAGGTTCTTTTCGTATTCTTCCAAAGAAGAAACCTGTTTTCCATTTTCCTTATCTAATTTTTTCTTGTTGAGGTATTTTAAGTCATGTAATCCGACGTTAAAATGAATCACGTCCCACTTAAAAGTCCAACCATCTGCAAAATCGGGCTGAAATAGCGCTTTCCTAAATTTTTCCATGTTTCTAATAAATCGGCCACTTGAATTTCCGTTGACATGCAGTCGCATTACATCCGCTTTACCTGCCAAAGAGGCTCTGACATATTCCGTATATCCAATGGAAATAGAATCTCCGTACAGAAATACTTTTGGTAATCCTGGAGTGGGTTCTATATATCTAAATTGATACCTCCTAGCATTAAATTTGCTCAAACCTGTCCACGCTTCTTTACAAGCATCACAAAAACTGCTTAGCACTTTACTACAAATATGCAGCGGCATAAAGGTAATCAGGCTGAATCCTCCCAAATTTTTAAAAAATGATCTTCTTTTCATAAAAAAACTGTTTCTGTTTTAAAATGTAATTTTTAAAGCGAAACCACTATTTCCCGTATTTACTCCCCGCATATCCACCATTAAGCCCGAATCCTTTTGATTCCATTTTATTTTAGCGGAGTTTCCCAACAAACCAACATTTTTGACGGCTCCATTTTTCAATTTCAGGGCCTTTATTTCAATTGGTGTTTCAGGAGTGACAAACGAAATGGCATATACCTTATTTTCATTGCTTGTAAACCAAAAATCATCCGCTGAAAAGGTATGGGAAAAACCTTTTTTTGCCCGGTGTTCCGTTCCTTTCAAAAGACTTTCGTCTGCTCCTTCGCGAGTAATGCGCCATTTGGAGGTCCCGTAAATTGCTTCTCCGTTGATGGTTAACCATTGTCCTATCTCTCGCAGTACTTGTGTACTTTGTGCTGGTACGTGACCTTTTCCATCAGGACCAATATTTAAAAGATAGTTTCCCCCTTTGGAGGCGATATCTACCAAGTAATATAATAACTCTTTGGTACTTTTAAAGTCGGAGTCGTAGGATTTGTAGGCCCACGAATTATTGGTCGTACCACAAGTCTCCCATCTTTTGGCCATGGTATCGTCCGCCGATGGAATCACGTTGTCTCCTGAGTCCAGGTAATCCCCAAAATCATAACCCACTCTTCGGTTGACGAGGATCGCTGGATTAACCTCGTAAATGGTTTTGTAAAATTGGAAGGCCTGGTCTTCTGTGATATAACCGTCGCCATCGAACCATACCAACCGTAATTCGGGTAACAAGGCTAACAATCCCCTGATTTGGGGTAGTGCTTTTTTTTCTATGTATTCGGCGTGCGTGTTGGGACTCGGATCCCATAGATTTTTACCTAAAGGATGTGAAAGAATCCCCAGACTATCATTTACGCTTCTTACATTAGCATAATTACCATCTGCTCCATCATACCAGTCATTCCCGTGGGAATAATAAACGCCAAATTCTATCCCTTCTGCCAAACACGCTTCGTATAGTTCCTTAATGACATCTTTTTTATAAGGGGTAGCATCTACCATATCAAATTCCGAAGATTTGGAGTCAAACAGGGCGAACCCGTCATGGTGCTTTGTGGTAATTACCATATATTTCATACCAGCATCTTTGGCTAATTTTGCGATATTTCTGGCAAAAGATCGATCAGGATTAAAAATTTTAGCGAGTTCAGCGTATTCGTTTCGTGGAATTTGAAACTTGAACATTAACCACTCTGAAACCCTGGGACCTATATTATCGGAATCCTCCATCTTTGTGCCTTTCCAGATTCCACCGGCTTGTGCGTAAAGTCCCCAGTGGATAAACATCCCGTATTTAGCATTTTTAAACCAGGAGAGCGCTTGCTGTTTTTCCGGAGCATTATGCATGGATTCCCATGCTGCGTCGTATTTTCCGGAACCAAAGCCAATTCTTGCCTTGTAGTTTGGAATAATTCGAATTTTAGCAAAATTTGCACTCGTTTCCACTTTCAACTTTTGCAAACCAGGTGTCCTATAAAGAATATTTTCACCAAACTGAAATACCGTTTGCTGTTTTCCCTTATTATTTAGGGTAGCCACCCAGGTTGGCATTTCAGTTATAACTTTCCCTGCTGTCTCTAGCACAATTTTTGCCGGTGGGGCATCATATATACCGTCATAAATTATCTGCAAATCGTATTTTCCCCGTTTCTCAATATTAAAATCCCAGGTAAAAAAACTGTCAGATTTCGATGCTTTTGTGACCTCCAGTACCTTCCAGTGATCAGGCAATATTTCTGCTTCTAACCCACTTGTTTCCTGACACGAAACCACGCATATACTGCTTGCTATGCTAAATAAGATTAGGATTCTTTTTATTGTTAACATACCCTTAGAATGTGTCTCCTTTAAATCTTGTCATTAATCAAGTCGTTTAATGTGTTATCATACCTGTAACACGAATCTAAATTATGTTCCTTAAAAATATGCATTACTTTGTACTTCTTTTGCCAAACATTAAGAAATCTGTTTAAAATATTACCCGAAAAATCGCAAAGTTTCTTATTTTAGAAAGCACAGCCCAACTAAATCATTTCCTCTTTTTTAGGCATTTTTGCCGTTAGAATATAAGGATAGAATAATATTAACTAAATAATTTTAAAAGGAATCAAAATAAGTAAGCGAAAAGACGCATTGATTGATTTCAGCAAATAATTGAATGAAATGAGTAAGTTAGGTGGTAATGCTTTAACGTAGATTTATGCCACAAGCGAAAAAGGCCTGTAATTATTTTTGACTGCCTAAAGTCGAGTTAAACTACTTCAATCTTAATAAGTTTTTTAAATGAAAAAAATGAACCTACCAAACATCCTTTTACTTATTTTATTAATAGGAGTATCACCCCTTAGTGCGCAAGAAGAACAAGAAATGGACGAGATGTGGGGAAATCAGGAAAATATAAAAACAGATTCCAATAGCTCAAAGACGGCTCTATTTGACGATGGCAACTATTCCATGTTTATACATTGGGGTATTTACTCCAATATTGCCAATAAGTGGAAAGGAAAGACCTATTACGGTATTAGTGAATGGATTAAAAATCCGAGAAGAGCCGACATTCCCGTTGAGGAATATATGGCGGAGGCAAAGCTTTTTGATCCGGTTAATTTTGACGCCAAGGCGATTGTTAAACTGGCCAAGGATGCGGGTATGAAATACATCGTCATTACCAGTAAGCACCACGATGGCTTTGCGATGTATGATTCAAAGGTTAATGACTTTAATATTGTAGATGCCAGTCCGTTTGGGCGAGATCCCATGAAAGAACTGGCCAAAGCCTGTAAAGAGGAAGGAATTGGTTTTGGATTTTATTATTCTCATAATCAGGACTGGACTTTTCCGGGCGGGAATGGTGGACCTAAGACCACCGCAGCAGGAAAAGAGGTAGATTTCGATTATTATTTTAAGGAAAAATGTCTTCCACAGGTAGAAGAAATTACTACGCAATACGGGGATATCGCGATGGTTTGGTTTGATACACCCGGTAATATGGAAAAAAAATACGTGGAAGAACTGGTAGATGTGGTTTATAAAAACCAGCCGAATGCCATGATTTCCGGTAGAGCGGGCCATGGCCTGGGTGATTATAAATCGCTCGGTGATATGAATATTCCCACCAAAAACATTGCTGGGCTCTGGGAGACCGTTGATGTGACCAACGACTCGTGGGGCTACGCCTGGTACGACCAGAACTGGAAGAGTTCCAAGGAAATTTTGATGCGAACGCTATCGACGGTAGCCCGTGGAGGAACCTATATGCTCAATGTAGGGCCCAAACCGGATGGCAGTATTCCAGTTGAGGCGCAACATGCGCTGAAAACTTCCGGAGACTGGATTGATAGATATCCACAGGCAATTTATAAGGCCGGCCCATCCCCCTGGGGTAGAAAGCTTCCGTGGGGAGATGTTACCGTTACTAGAAACAAACTAAATCTGCTGATTTACGACTGGCCGCTGGATGGTGAACTATTTTTACCTGGATTAACCAATGATATTACCGTAGCCAATCTTTTGATCAATGGCCAAAAACAGGAAGTCGGGACTAATAAAGTAGACAATTGGACCAAAATTATGCTACCGGCTAGACGTCCCGAAAAATTAATTTCAGTAGTAGAAATAACCATAGAAGGACCACTAAAAGTTGATCAATACCTAAGCGTTGACCCCGTTTATGAAACGGTCCTTCCAATGGACTTTGCCAAAGCCAAAAATTGTAAGATTGATCACATCAAATGGATGGAAAAATTTGGAGAATGGAAACATATTACGCAGGCGCAGGACTGGACTTTGGCAAGCGAGGTTAGTTTTGAGGTGGAGGTCATGAAGGCGGGAAACTACCAGGTTGATTTAAATTACGCGGGCAGTGGAAGAATGGTCTGGCGCGTGGCAACCGATGAAAAAAATAGGGTGCAAAACGAACAGAATTCTTCAGCTATCTATCAGTTTCATCAAATGGGACTACTAAAATTTGAAAAACCCGGAAAACATACCATTACCATATCTTTTATTGAAGGAGAGATGGAAACGACCAGTTTGAAGGCTGTAAGGTTAACTCCGTGGAATTAGGCGGTAGATGAATCCTAAGGTTTCACTAGCTGAGGCAGCATTTTGGATAAAATACTTCTGATTTTATAAAAAACCCCTCAACCAAACGAATTGGTTGAGGGGTTCTGTTTTGGGTGTTAATGAATGGAATACACCACCCCGTTTAATATTATTAAGAATTAGTTCATTTTTGAGAACTGCTGTGTAATAACGGCTCCATCATCCTTGAGTACTCGTAAAATGTATTGACCATTATGTAGCTCAGATAATGAAATAGTCTCTTGATTTGAATTTACGATCAACTGCTTTACAGGTTGTCCCAAAGCGTTATAAATAGTTGCCATTCCTTCGCCGTCAATGAGGGTTAATTGTTCTCTTGCTGGATTCGGAAATATTCCAACTGGTACGCTTCCATCATTCTTGGCGTATTCCACTGCAACCGTAGAAGAGTATTCGTATAGACCGTCAAAGTCCATTTGCTTTAATCGGTAATAATTAACGCCATTTGCCGGTGTTTTATCCAGGAAACTGTAATCCTGTTGTTCTTGCGTAGTGCCATTACCTTCAATAAACCCGATAGATTCCCATCTGATCTGTTGGTTGATCTCCTGACCACGCTCTACTTCGAATCCTTCGTTGTTCAGTTCGGACGCCGTGGCCCAGTGTAAATCAATCTGTCGTTCTGTTTGTTGGCCTTTAAAAGAGAGGAAGGATACTGGTAAGGCAGACCCAACAAGAACACCATCCTCATATTCGCAAATCGCGGTACTACCATCAGCTAGAACCATCGTCATAGTGCCATTATATAGAACATTTGGATCACCACCAGTTGCAGGTAAAACCGTTCTAATCCTTGTACCGGTCCCAGTCCCAAAGCCTTGGTCAATAGCTCTAGTAACCGGTGATCCATTTACTATTACAGTCACCGTACTTATGTTAGCAAAAGCAGCGGTTGCCTCCGTTGCAGTAGCATAATTCATTATAATCCTATTGCCAATAACAATGTCCGCAGGGCAATTTTGGCTAAAAACAGCACTAGAAGTCAATAAAATAAATGCAAAAAGGGTAAATAATCGTTTCATAATTTTTTTTGTTTTGGTTAAAAAATTTACTTGATTTTGTTAAAATAGGTAAAATTGATCGTTTTTTTAATTCTATAGACGAAGGGTCTGGTAGATATGGAACTACACTACCAGAATTTTTTATTTCCTGAATGACGCTATACAAACCAACCTGAGATTTCCATTTGAGTTCGGGGAGGGATTAGAAGCTAAATATACCACTTTTAGATATGAATATCTATCCAAATATCATCATTTTTTTTAATGATCTTGTTTCTTCAGTCAAGGATAAAACGAACCATCTTCGCCTCACCTTTCCTAACTATATTTTGGTTACGTATATTTTAAAAATAACTAGCAATAAAATTAGTTAATAATAAGTGTTGAATCTTGCTCTTATCAATCAAAATTTTGCTGAAATAATACAAATCTCAGTAATCGGCCCGGTAAACCCACTAGGATTTATTAATTGAGCTAGCATTTTGTATAAAATTCTCATTTTTCACTAAAAAAATTTCTAAACAAAATTGGTTAAGAGTCTTATGATTGATTATTAAAATTTGCTCTAATCAATCCATTTTTTGCCGAAAAAATGCATAACTCCGCTTAGACATATGGATGATTCGTCCATTTCCGACTATTATTTCTAATTTTAAGCCTTAATTTCTTCTTGCAAACATACAAAACAAAATTTCATTAGGAATGATATTGAAAAAATTTATACTTCTTCTTTCTATTATCAACAGTTGTATATTCCTATTTATTTACATAACTTAGCAATCAACCAAAATAGATCAACGAAATAAATACCCTTGTTGCCCCTCTCTTTTTATCTTAAGAAAAAGCAAGAACTAAAAAATTACCTCATTCATGCGGCGAACTTTACTTTACCTCCTCCTTTTACTTTTTCCCTTTACCCTTTCGGCACAAATCACATGGAATGGAGGTAACGGCTCGTGGAGTAATCCCAATAACTGGACTCCGGCAATCGTTCCAACCAGTACAGATATTGTTTTTTTTGACGCAGGTTCCTCCGATGTATCCGGCACATCGGGCGAAGCAATGCGACTGACCATCCGTTCAGGCGCAGATGTCACACTCAATTTAAACTTAAGCATTGGTAATGCCAGCTCGGCACAAGTTGGTATTTCATTTGGTTCCAGTTCAAATTTGACATTGGGAACCGGTACATTTTCTATCAGCAACAACGGACTCTTTGAAGGTATTGAAATGATTGTCGACGCGAATCTTACCGTCAGTTCCAGTGCCCAGTTAAATATCGGGCAATCTAGTTTTGGTATCAGAATGAATAACGCCGGCGCTACTCTCATTAATGACGGAACTATTGATGTGTCGAATTATTCAACAATAGGTATCCTAATCGGGGCGGGCAACGGTACTAACAACGGAACAATTACGGTAACCTCACCTCCTACTGGGGCTAATTCTAACGGACATGGAGTAGAAATCGACGGTACTTTTGACAATACCACCGATGGAATACTTAATGTCATTGGTACCACAAACTCTGCGTTGCTCATCACGGGTACATTTGAAAATAGCGGCGAAATCAATGCGGACCACCAGACAACTAATAGTGCCTTTAGAAATGCCATTCAGATTGCAAACGGCTCGTTAACCAATTTTGCCACCGGTGTTATCAATGCTAACGCAGTTACGGGGAATGCACGAGTAATTGCCCTCCTCAGCAGTGCCACTCTCAACAATTTTGGTGAAATCAATGTATCAGGAGGTAATGCTAATAATTTAATTCACCTCAGAGAATCTTCGCAACTCAACAACGACGGTTGTGATGCAGTCATTAACCTAATGGGCGGCAGACTACTTACCCGTTCGGGTTGCACGTTTACAAATAATGCCTATATCACTTCGTCGGCTAGTGGCGTCGGCGCAGCTACTCAGGATAGCGACGCTACTAACCTAAACAACGGTTTTTTCTCTTATACCAACGGCACCATATTTTCCGATGGACCAGGAACAAATACTGATAACGGATATAACGGTAATATAATCAATGGCGAATCAATTTGCTTAAGCGATACGGATTGTGAAAACGGGGACGAGACCTGGAACGGGTCGATTTGTTTGTGTGAGCATTCTGCCCCAAATGAAGAACCCCCTGCTGTGAATTGTTGGGATGATTATCAACAAAATACCACAACTTGTGTATGGGAAAATCAAAATACAGAACCAATCGAACCCTCTCCAATTGAATGTTGGCAAACAAACACTTTTGATGATGGGACTTGTATGTGGATGACCACAGGTACACAACCAACAGAACCTTCTCCAATCGAATGTTGGCAAACCAATACCTTTGATGATGGAACTTGTACGTGGATGACCTCAGGTACACAACCAACAGAACCCTCTCCAATCGAATGTTGGCAAACCAATACTTTTGATGATGCAACCTGTATGTGGATGACCTCAGGTACACAACCAACAGAACCTTCTCCAATCGAATGT
>JALZUU010000510.1 GCA_023300665.1 Saprospiraceae bacterium
GTTACATCAAGCACAATCGAACCATTATTACTACCACAACTTGCATCTTGAACTACTTCGCTAATTACCGCAAATGTTGGACAATCTACTGGACAGTCATTGGCAATCGTAATTGGTCCAATAGCTACACTACAACCATTGAGGTCTGTAACGGTAACTGAATAAGGTCCAGGTACTAAATCATTTCTGTTTTGAATATTGTTAAGTCCTGGTAAGTCTGCCCAATCGTAGGTCAGCGTTCCAGTACCACCTGTAGCAGTGATCGTTATTGCACCTAATGGATTATCACAATCAGCATTTACGATACCAAAGTTTACGTCGATCGCATCTGGTTCTATAATTTCATGACATGCTTGTCCAGCTACACAACCGTTTCCATCAATCACAACTATACACCAAGTTCCAGCGGAAAGATTTCCATTATTTTCAATATTTCCGAATTCATCTTTTAAGATAATTGTTTCGGGTTCTACAAAATTTGGATCATAATCAATGACATAAATCAACGTCGCATCATTGGCTCCATTACAAGATATCTGTGTATTAGGATCAATATCAATGATGACTCCACCAGGAATATCATCCTGTAAAACGATTTGAACTTCTGCGGTACAACCATTATCAATATCTGTAATGGTAACAGAGATTGGTGATGGGGAAGACGAAAGATCATCTCTTGTTGGTCCAGCACCCCAACTGTAAGAATAGTTTCCACTACCGCCTTCAGCGTTGATCGTAGCAGAACCATTAAATTCACCACAGGTTGGTTGGTTATTGATCACTACGGTTGCGATCAGATCATTCTGTTCTCCAATCGTAACTTCAACAACATTTTCACAAGCATTGCCTGGCTCCGTTACGGTAACACTATAAGTGGTATCACCTGCCAAGTTATTCTGTGTATTACCCATTCCTAAGTCTGTTCCCCAATCGTAGTTGAAGTTAGCAGGAAGTAAAGTTGCTGTTCCGTTATCTTGACCACAAGTAGCGTCCGTTGTGTTGATATCCGTAACGATCGGTCCATCTGTATTTCCTACAGCGAATGTTTTGATCGTTGTTACGTTTTCACAACCCGGAGTATTTTCAGTAATCGTAACGGTATAATTATTTAATATTAAACCAGTAGCAATATTTGTATTTCCGATACTTGGTTGAGACCATTGGAAATTATAGTTTGAAGGATCTTCTTGCATCGTGATGGTAATGCTACCATTCGCTTCGTTACAGTTAGCATCTGTGATAACTTCTCCAATAATTTGTGGTTCGTCACAAGGCGTACAATCGTCTTCAACTAGTAGATCTGTAATCACCATGCTACAACCGTTGGCATCCGTAATGGTCACTTCGTAAGGACCGGCTGTATTAACATTGATAGAATTAACCGTATTATTTCCATTACTCCAATCATAATTATATGGGGCTGTTCCACCACTTATTGTTAACGCAATATTTCCATCTTGATTACAATCAATATTTGCAATCGACGTACTGACAGATAAGGCTTCTGGCGAAACAACTTCGAAGCAAGCTTGTGCTACTAAACAATCGTTTCCATCAAAAACTACCACACAGTAAATACCAGTTGAAAGTTGACCATCTATAAATGGTCCTCCATTATTACCTGGCGACTGAATTTCTATTCTTTCATCATCTACGAAACCAGGATCTTTTTCTATTGTATAAATAGCAGTTCCGTCATTCGCTCCAATACAAGATACTGAAACAACTGGCTCAATAATAATCGTTACACCTGCAACATCACCATTGACTAATTCTACTGTATCTCGACCAACACAACCCGTTTGATTATCTGTAACAATATTGATATACTGATCAGCAATCAATCCCGTTCTAATTTGACCAATAGAATAACTATAATCTCCACTACCTCCAGACACTACCGTTTCGATAGAACCATTAGCGTCTCCACAAGTTGGTTGATTGTTTACAATAATTTCAACATCTAAGTTATTTTCTTCAGCAATATCTACTGTTATAATATTATCACAACCTGTAGCAGGATCAATTATCGTCACATCGTAAGAACCAGCTGCCAAGTCAGTTCGAGTGGCACTACTTGGTAGTGTTTCCCAATTGTAAATAAAGTTTGCTGGACTAAGCGTTACTGTTCCGTTGTCTTCACCACAAGTCGCTGGATTCGTACTATCAATTGTTGCTACTGGTCCGTCCGTATTTGTTATAGTAAATTCAAATACTTCAGAAGCCGGACAAACAGTATTGGTAATCGTTACGGTATAAGTATTAACTTCTAGATTATTAATACTGGTAACATTCGTAGCACCAGTTGACCACTCAATGAGGTAATCTGATAGATCACCTAAGATCGTAATCTCAATACTACCATTATCTTCATCACAAGTTGCATCCTCTATTTGAGTACCAGTAATTACTGGCGTATCACAATTTGTACAAGTATTATCGAAGGTTATTCCATCCTGTGTAGTTGTACAACCGTTGGCATCTGTAATAGTCACTGCGTAAGTAATATCAGCAGCAAGTCCTGTACGACTAGCTGTATTAATATTTGCATCTGCCCAGTTGTAAGTATATCCTGGTGTTCCACCCGTTACGTCTAATGTAATGGATCCTCCACCGTTCGTACAATCTTCATCAGTTACCGTAATTTGTACTGAAATATTTTCAGGAGAAATAATTTCGAAGCAAGACTCTCCTGCTAAACAACCTGTTGAATCAGACACCACAACACAGTAATTACCTGGTCCTAACTGACCATTTGCTTGAGCAGCAGTCTCACTATCTAAGATTTCAATAATTGCAGGTTGAATAAATCCTGTTGCGTAATCAATTGAGTAAACAACCTCTCCATTATTGGTATCTACACAAGTATTATTGATAACAGAATTAACTGTGATCATGGCAGCAGGTGTATTATTTATTAATGTAAATAATGTATCCGCGACACAACCATTTGCATCCGTAGCCGTGACACTATAAAGTCCAGCTATTAAATTGTTTTGCGTTGCTCCAGTAGCGCCCGTACTCCATTCATAGGTAACTGGATTAGCAGCGTTGGTAGCAGTCATGGTAACTATACCATTTGCCATTTCACAATTTGGCTCATTATCAATTTGAGGTATAATGGTCAAATTACTAATTGAGTCAATGGTAACAGAGATTGTATTGATACAAGGATTACCTGTTTCGGTAACTGTCACTACATACGTTCCTGCAGCTAAGTTATTTGGCGA
>JALZUU010000511.1 GCA_023300665.1 Saprospiraceae bacterium
ATTTTTTGATAAGCGTCGATGGTCTTAGTTAATGGAGGAGATAAAAGATCTAGCACCTGATCTCCGTAAGCGGCTTGATTAACAGTAACCAATTCTCCCGATAGTTTTTTTAAAAGACTATTAATGGGAATATCCTTGTAAACATAAAAAAGTTGACCGACTGTACGTTGGAAATTTATACGATTATCTGGCGCAATAGAATCTGGCCATTGAAAAAATATTTTATCTAAATTTTCTAGCGCTTGGTAATAATTTTGTACCTCAGACCAATTACCATATTGCCCTACTAACTTATCTAAAAGTTCTCTTTGTCGAGGCAAAACGATCTGATAAAAACTATCTGGATAAGCCACTGATTCTAGCGAAAAATAGAACGTTGGACGATCTAAGCCTAGCTTACGAGCATACTTAATATATTGCTTTTCATATGCCGCTACAGAATAAGAAGAACTAGGCAATGCATCAATCGGTGGAACATAATGCTCTACCGGATCACCAGGTGCTAGCTTGCTTAAAAAGAAAGCAACTAGCGAAACAACCACCAGTGTAGGTAAAAAATATCCTAGCTTTTTTAATATTCGTTTTAACACGGATTATTCATTTAACCTAAACCGTCTTTCTGTATAAACTGGAGAAGTAATAGACGTTTTGGCATTGTCAAACCGCTTATGGATTGCCACACAATCCTGCGTTCGATACAAAAATATAATTGGTGATTCTTCGTACATAATTTCTTGTATTTCTTGATACAATTGATTGCGACGATTATCATCCGTAGTAGATCGAATTTCTTCAATGATTTTATCTGTTGCTGCATTTCCAAAACCAAAATAATTTCGAGGACCCGTTGTATGCCAATAGTCAAATAGGTCGTAATAACTAAGGTCTGCACCAAAAGCAGCAGGAGCTAATTCAAACGTTTTTCCACGAATTTTTTTAGTGTTTTCTCCTCGTTCACCTGGAAGAACATTTATGTCTACCCCTGCTTTTTTTGCAGCATTTTTGAAAATAACTGCGATATCACTACTTACTTCACTACCAGCTGAAATGATATATTCTAATTTCATTTCTGTTAATTTTCCATCAATGACTTTGTCTACTGTACCATTATTATTACTGTCTTTCCATCCAGCTTCCGTTAGGAGTTGGCTGGCCTTTTTAATATCAAAGATATATGGCTTTAAATTGTTGGCAGCATAAGGTAAATCAGAAGGAATAACACTACTTAATTTTGAGGCCATTCCTAGTTTTACAGAATTAATAACTTCGTCCATATCCATTAAATGAGCCAAGGCTTGGCGAACTTTTTTATCCTTAAGTTTAGGATTGTTATTATTCATACCCACGTAGCTAACCAATAAGTTTTCGGGATTTAAAAGATGGTAGTTTTTAGTAATGTTGGGATCATCTTTTAATGCTAAAAAAGTAGTATTAGGTAATTTATCGACAGCATCTAAGGTTCCATTTTGCAACATTGCTGTAGCAGGCGCAGCATCAGGAATTGTACGATAAATGATCTGACGAGGATAAGCTTCAAACATTCCATTTTTGGTAGCATATTTATCTCCCCACCAATTCTTTTTCTTTTCTAAAATAATTCTTTCGTTTGTGATCCACTCTTTTAATGCATAAGGTCCACTACCAGAAATTTTTTCTCGGCTATATTCAGGTCCACTAACTTCGTCTGCAAAAGTCTGAAGTACGGTAACAGAATTAGCTAAAGTTTCTGCTTTGGTAGGATCTAATAAATCGTTGATCTCTATATCACGAAGCAATCCTTTTGAATCATAAATATATTCGGGTAAAATCTGAAACCCTCCACCGTAGTATTGACCTCTAAAATTATAAGGAGCGATTGTTACAGAGAATTTTTTTGGATCTTCTGGATCGATCGTTACATTACTAATCAACTTAAAAATACTCCGATATAATGCGGTTGGTCCTCCCATTTTAGGGTTCATTACTAATTTTAAAGTAAAAACATAATCGGAAGCCAAGACTGGTTGACCATTTTCCCATTTTGCATCCGATTTTATTTCATAGCTGTATTTGGTGCCTACCACTTTTCCATTTTCTTCTATATAACTCACTGTTGGTAATGCTTTGGCTAGTACTGGTTTAAGTTTTAAATCATAGGGATCGTACTCGATCATGGTTTGAAACATATTGTTCAATACCAAAAGATCAATTCCCTGATAAGTCATCATCGGATTCAATGAAGTTGGGTCGGCTCGTAAACGAGAAGTGATAACCGCTTCTGTCGCTGCTACGGACGTCGTTGTTTTAGACTTTGCGGGATCGGTACGGCAAGAGAATAAACTTAGGGTACAAAAAATAATGAATAGGAAATAACGATAAGTTCTAGTCATGGTTTTTTTTTTAGTAGCTTCTTTATCTAAATTTAGCAATCTCATAGCCAGGAAAGCGAGCTGTCGGATGCATGGTAAAGCGTTTATGAACCGCCATTCTTTCTAAAGGCGTATATAGAAAAATATAAGGTTGCGCTTGGTAGATAACCTCTTGAATACGAAGATACAATTCTTTTTGGGTTTTTAAGTCATAGGTGATTCTGATCTGATCAATCAACTGATCAGAATTTTTATCACCAAATCCCGTACGATTACTTCCTCCTGCTACATTGCTCGAGCTATGCCAAGTTTGCCGTAAATCATCGAGCCCTGGTGGCGTTGTCCACTTAAGATAGATTAAATCGTAATTTCTTTGCCGATAAGTAGTTAATAATGCTTTGATCTCCATTCCAGTAACGGTTATTTCAATATTCATAGTACGCGCTGCTTTTTTTAATAAAAGCCCTATCTCTGCTGCTTTTTCATTTTTAATATTATAAAAATAACGAAGCTTCAGTGCTCGTTTGTCTATTTCAAATCCTGCTTTTTTTAATAAAGAATCTGCTTGAACTGGATCAAAAAGAATAGGTGGTAATGCTCGGTGGTAATAAGATTTTGATGGATGAATTGGACCAATCGTTCGTTGGGCCTGACCATTCCAAATTTCGGTAATGGCTTGTTCCACATCTACGAGATGAGCTAAAGCACGTCTTAGGTTTGGATTTGCTAACTTTTCTTGATTGCCATTGATCCCAATATAATCGTAACTAAGTTTTGGTGGTGTATAAAAATGATA
>JALZUU010000512.1 GCA_023300665.1 Saprospiraceae bacterium
TAACCAGTTCAGATTATTCAAAAGTATTTGATGCTAGTTGGAATATCATTTGGGATTGTAATCCATGGGCAAATGGAGGTTGTAATACAACGGAAATAATTACAGTACCGAGTAACGGAACCTATCACGTACAAGCCTGTGGTGAGACAATAACAATCATGATCAGCGGTTGTAGTCAAACAGATCCATGTGGAAATGCAGGAGGTGATAGTGACGGAGATGGTATTTGTGATAACCAAGACAACTGTGATTTTAATGCTAATCCAGGACAAGAAGATTCAGATGGTGATGGTGTTGGTGATGTATGTGATAACAGTAGTTGTACAGGAGATATTACAGAGTTTAGACTTAATTTCCAAGATGGTTCTTCCTTAGTATCTCTTAATGATGGTGCAACTTTCTGTACATCTGATTTTAGTGGAAACTTTAGAATTCGAGCACTAGTAGGTGGTAATCACGAAAGTTTAAGATTTACCATTACTGGTCCAGACAATAAAACTAATACTGAAAATCTATTAACGTATGATTCTCGAAATATCAATGTGCACGCAGGTACTTATACAGTGAATGCAGAACTTTATAGCGAAGTAGATTTGGGAGGTGAATTATGTGATGAAATGACTATAAGTTTCACAATAGAATCTTGTACACCAGCTATATGTGATGGAGTAACTTCGATTAGACAAGTTAACAACCTTGGTACTAAATGTGATGATGGTCCTACTAATCGAGTAATCTGGATCCAAGGAACATTATATGAAGAAATTGGAGACTTATTCTTTATTGAATTTGATAATGGGACGGCTGACTTAAAAGGTCGTGTTAGAAGAGTAGATGGAAGTACAATTTGGGATGTTGATGTTACTTTTACAGGTAGAACAGATAATTCTATTCCTTATATCGATAAGTGCGGACCAACTGATCAATCAGATGACTGGTATTATTATAGCGATTTTTCTGGTACAATAGGAAATGTATCTATTCAAGAAAGAGATCGAGACTTCCAAGTAGGAGTTGGAGCAAACAGATTCAATGGTAACTTAGGAGCCTCTGGTTGGTTTGATATAGATGGTGAAAATGGTGATTTTAATTTTAATCTTTCTGGTCCATTAGCTTGTACTGACAATAATAATAATGGAGTAATTGATGTTTGTGAAGATGCTTCAAGTAATGCGATTGCGCAACAAAGTGAATACTTATACTTTGATGCGGTAAAAGATGGTCGTACAGTAGCGATGAATTGGGTAACCAATACAGATTATAAGAACGATTATTTTGAAGTAGAACAATCTGCAGATGGAATCAATTTTGAGATTTTAGAAGAAGTGATGAGTATCAGTGATTCACGTGAATATGTGAATTATCAAGGTAAAGATGAAAACGCATCTCAAGGAGTTAACTACTACCGATTGAAGCAAATTTATGCAGATGGAAGTTTCCGTTACTCTCAAGTGAAAGAAGTTTCATTTGATTTAGATCTAAAAGACTTTACTGTTTATCCTAATCCAGCACTGGACGAAATCAGTCTTAGCCTTAGAGCTTACGAAGGATTGTCTGCTGAAATTATGATTAGTAATAGTTTAGGTACGGTGATGCAGTCTCGTTCTATTGATGAATTGACAGGTGCTGCTGTGAAATTTGAATTACCAAATTACCAAGCAGGTGTTTATACTGTTAGAATTAAGATTGATGGAAAACGTCAGATGACGAAAATGTTTGTGGTCAGTAGACTGTAAGTGTTTATAACAATTTGATTGTTTCTAAATAAAAGAGGCTACTCGAATATTCGAGTAGCCTCTCTTTTTTAAATAATTTCTATTTTTAAGTAAAAATTATTGGCAATTGGAGAATGCAATAACATGTTCAACTAAATCACTCCAACTCGGCTTCTTATATGTTTTAGTCATCTCACCACAACTTTGAAATAAAGGTTTAAATTCATCTTTATAGTTTTTCTTTTTAACCTTGTGTGCTGCCCCATCTCCTTTTGCTAGATAGTAAGATTTAGCATCCCCACCGATAGCTTTAACTGGTCCAATTCCTAAGCTCATGGTTTCTTTAGCGAAGGGATCATGGTAAATTTTAACTTGTTTACTGAATTCAGGATTCAATAATTGCATCAGCAATTGTCTGTTTTTCTTTTTTATTTTAACATCAGTTAATTCAAAATAAACAAGTCCTTGTATTATGTAATCTTTATTTAGGTTTTCGGAATCCCAATTGTCCGCATCAAATAACATTTCGTCAATTTTACCCAGCTTGTCAAGCGTATTTGGCGGCAAATACATATGTTGGATTTTATCGGCGTCTAACTTATGCTTTGTTCCCTTCCCGTCTTTCAGCTTGATAAATTTTATTAAACCCTTTTTACGATCAATGTCTTTGATATTACCTTGAATTTCAGTTCCATCTGTAAGCGTAATATAGGCTGTTTTTTTATGAGAAAAGGTCATGGAAGGGCTTAACAACCTTTGGGCGTTTAAGGCACCAAAGATAAAAGTGCTAAGTAATACTAGTAAAAATCTTTGTGTCATGATGAAGTTTTTTAATTAAATAATACCCAAAAATAACATTTATATTGCAATTAAATGTATTGTAATGCATTATTTCTAAAGCGAAATAACCTAAGAAGAGAAGTTGACTTTTGAGATTGTTCAGTTAAGTGTGTCAGCAGGTATGCCTTTTCTGGCGGTACTGCTGGGACGCGAGAAGGCAAATGACACATTTAAGGGAACAGTTTCGATTTTTTTATTTTAATAGAAAAGGTAGTAGAAAAAGAAAAGAAAAAACCAGCGTATTAGAAATGAAGAAGAGTGCTTTAAAAATTACAACTGACGGCTACGGATTTTTTCCTCTAACTGTTCATCCTTTCCGCCTTTTTTGTCTAACGCTTTTTCCCATTCGATGATGGCAGCTTCCGTTTTTCCCATTTGAAAAAGAATATCTCCATAATGTTCAAGAATTCCAGGGTTAGAGTCGCCACCATTATCAAT
>JALZUU010000513.1 GCA_023300665.1 Saprospiraceae bacterium
CCAAAACCTAAGGCAAAAAAAGAAGAGAAAAAACCAACTCCTGTTGAGAAGCCAACACCTAAAGTTGTAGCAGAGGACAAGCCGGTAGAAGAAAAACCAGCTCCTACTGAAAAACCTGTAGAAGCAGAAGCAGTAAAAGACGAACAAAAAAGTAAGACTGCTCCTGCAAAAGCAGGTGAGGAAATGGTGAGAGCTAAAACACCTCAACTAAAAGGTCTTAAGATCTTAGGTAAAATTGATGCAGATAAACTAAAACCTGCCAAAAAGAAAAAGACTACCAAAACGACCGATGCTACCAAAAAACGCCGTAAGCGTAAGGTAACTCAAGTCGTAGTCAATAATAATAACCGACCACCACAACGACAAGGCTCTAGACCTGGTGGAAATAACCGCTCTAACAATAACCGTAATAATAATCGTCGCGGAGGTCGTAACGAAGTTAAAGAAGTCTCTCAAAAAGAAATTGACGAGAAAATCAAGCAAACTATGGCCCGTATCTCGGGTGGTGGTAAAAATAAACGTTCCAAAATTCGTCGCGATAACCGTGAACGAATGAGAGAGAAGCAAGAAACACTAGAGAGCGAAAGAGAAACAGGTAAACTACAATTAACAGAGTTTGTTTCCGTTTCTGAGCTGGCTAGTTTGATGAGCGTTTCTGTTACTCAGGTAATTACGACCTGTATGAATATTGGAGAAATCGTTTCTATTAACCAACGATTGGATGCAGCGATTATCGAAGTTCTTGCCGAAGAATTTGGCCATGAAGTAGAATTTATTAGTGCAGAGGAAGAGCAAGATGAAGATGAAGAAATTATAGACAATCCTGAAGATTTACTTCCACGAGCTCCTATTGTTACAGTAATGGGACACGTTGATCATGGTAAAACTTCTTTACTGGATTACATCCGATCTGCTAACGTAGCAGAAGGGGAAGCCGGGGGTATTACTCAGCACATTGGAGCACACGAGGTTTTTGTAGGCGAAGACAAGAAACCTGTTACTTTCTTGGATACACCGGGTCACGAAGCCTTTACAGCGATGAGAGCGCGTGGTGCCAAAGTAACAGATATCGCTATTATTATTGTTGCAGCAGATGATAACATCATGCCGCAAACGAAGGAAGCGATTAGTCACGCTCAAGCAGCTGGCGTACCAATTATTTTTGCGATTAATAAGATTGACAAAGATGGAGCCGACCCAGAAAGAATTAAAGGAGAACTAGCTCAGATGAACTTCCTTGTGGAAGACTGGGGTGGTAAATATCAATCACAAGATATTTCGGCTAAGACCGGAAAAAATATTGACTTACTACTAGAAAAAGTACTGCTGGAAGCAGAAATTTTAGAACTGTCTGCTAACCCAGAACGAGAAGCAATGGGTACGGTGATTGAAGCATCCTTAGATAAAGGTCGTGGTTTCGTTACCAAATTATTGGTCCAAACTGGAACACTCAAACAAGGAGATGTAATGCTAGCTGGAGAATTTTCTGGTAAAGTTAAAGCCATGTTTAATGAGCGTGGTAAAAAAGTAAAAACAGTAGGTCCTTCTCAACCAATCTTAGTACTTGGTTTAAGCGGTGCACCACAGGCCGGAGAGAAATTTAAAGTAATGGAAAGCGAGCAAGAGGCACGACAAGTTGCTTCTCGTCGAGCTCAGATCCATCGTGAGCAGGCCGTTAGAGCCAATAAGCGAATTAGTTTGGATGAGATCGGTCGTCGTCTTGCATTAGGTAGCTTTAAAGAGCTGAACTTGATTGTGAAGGGTGATGTGGATGGTTCTATTGAAGCATTGTCTGATTCATTAATCAAGCTTTCTGTTGAATCTATTCAGGTGAACGTTATTCATAAAGCGGTTGGACAAATCATCGAATCTGATGTACTGTTAGCTTCCGCTTCAGATGCGATCATTATTGGTTTCCAAGTACGACCTTCACTCGGAGCACGTAAACTTGCAGAAAGAGAAGGCGTAGAGATCAAAATGTACTCTATTATCTACGAAGCCATTGAAGAAATCAAGATGGCAATGGAAGGAATGCTAGAACCAACCAAAGAAGAGAAGGTTACAGCGCAGGTTGAAGTACGGGAAGTATATAAGATTAGTAAAGTCGGTACAATTGCTGGTTGTTTCGTCCAGGAAGGAAAAGTGGTTAGAAATAATCATATCAGATTGATCCGTGATGGTATCGTAGTCTATCCTGTGAAAGAAGGACAGAAAGGAGAAATTGCTTCTCTAAAACGACATAAAGATGATGTAAAAGAAGTTAAGAACGGACTAGAATGTGGTTTGTCAATCAAGAACTTTAATGATATAAAAGTAGGCGACGTAATCGAAGCATACGAAATCATCGAAGTGAAACAGACGCTTTCTTAAGAACGATAGTAAAAAAATAAAAGCCCGCGATAGTTTTTATCGTGGGCTTTTTTAGTCTATCGAGATGTAATTCTCAACGTCAGACTTTTAAAGTAATATTCAAAAAAGCTGTTCTTCTAATTTTAGTGTTTTCAACGACTTGCCTGCCGGCAAAGACAGGTTCAACAAGCGCAGCGTTTCAACACTTCAACGATGAGCCTACTCTAAAAAATAGAAAAACAGAAATTCTGAATCTTATTTAACAAGAATAAAATATATAATTGCTTCGCGTTAAAAGATATACACGTTAAAGAATCTCTGCGT
>JALZUU010000514.1 GCA_023300665.1 Saprospiraceae bacterium
TAAATCCTTACAACTATTTATTAAAAAAAAGATTTATTTAACATGTGTCAGATGGAATACTACTACTTAGCAGAGAGACTAAACGCTATAAGATCAGAGATAAAGGCCCTACGGCAAAAACAGGCAAATAGCATTAAGGCAAAAATAAACGTACTAAAAGAAACCAACGATCTTTTACGTGAGCAAAACAAGCTATTAACCTTAAGACAAAAAGTACTTGCGACAAGACAAGAACTAGGAGTACAGCAATTTTAGTTATTAGAGAAGCCACTCGGTTTCCACTCCTTATACATAACTATTATCTATACTTACTTTTTCGGAAATTTTTACGCGAGTAATCAAGTTTTCCAATTCACTACTCTTATAAGAATTTACAATTAGACAAATACCCTGAATATGGTATTTTTTTATATTTTTTTAAAAAATATGAAACCATCTTTTTGAAAATTAGTAATATAATACTATAAAAAATTATGTTGTTATGGCTTTGTATAAAAGTAACTATGCATTCGTAGTGAAAGAGTTGAAAGAGGTAAGAGTTAAAATAGACCATTTAAGAAAGATTCCAGTAAATAGCCGGGGTCAGCACATTCAAGTCATAAGTCAAATAAACGCTTTATTAAAAAAAAATAATGAGTTGTTGATTCTACGACAAAGAATTTTAAAGAATAAAAATAAAGCAATCGAATTAAAGATAGAGCGTCTTGTATCTCGTTTTACATAAGATAATCACAAGTCTTTATTTTCGGTGAGTAGCTGAATAATTTAGTTGAAATAAGAAGAGGATTGTTATAAACAACTATTTTTTGTAGCACTTTTTATACTATGAGGGCCTAAAATAATAACAACGAAAATTGTTTTAAACACAGACCCTAGATGAGCACAGATATCGCACTAAAAACAGAAGTTCAACATAAGTTAGGCAATCAGTCTCTTAGTACATCTACCACCTCTATGACCTCCGTTGTTTCTCCTTCTTTTCTCCACAAAACAATACACGCCGCCGGACATGATCTCCGTTCTCCACTTTTTGTTATCCGCGCTTATAGCCAATTACTGAAAAAAACACAAGAGAAGAATGTACTAGAACAAGGCTTAGAATTAATGGACGAAGCCACTGGAAAAATGGAAAAGACCATTAATGAACTTGTCGGTTTAATCGATATTTATACCCTGCCCTTTCCAACTAAAACCACTGTATCATTTGAAGACGTGTTGGAGACCGCTCAATTCCAACTAGTTCGTTTAATCAGTGCGTATGAACCAACTATTTCTTACGATTTTTCAGACTTTCCTACGATTGATTTTAGTGAAAAATACTTAATTGATGTATTAACCTATTTGCTTGATAATGCTATTCGACACAATACAGACCAAGAAGATTTAAAGATTACCGTTTCTTCTAAAATGGTAGGCAGTCATCTAGCGCTTATCGTGCAAGACAATGGTAAAGGAATTGAGGATGATCTCGAAAAAGTGAAAAATGCTTTTTATTCTTATACCCAAGAAGAACAACCGGAATGTACTGGAATGGGATTGGCAAAAGTACATGCGATTGCGCAGGTTTCTCAGAGTTCATTTTTGTTGGAAAGCAAATCTGGGATCACAAAAGGATCCTTCATTTTTAAGGCTTAGAAATATTTTCTAAAAAAGCCTCCGCATTTGTCAATAGCAGCTCCTTCCGTTCAAGGTTCATTTTATCAAAAGTACGGACTAGCATTCCTAGTCTAGGATTTTTGAGAAAGAAATCACGGTGTTTATCCATAAAACGCCAGAAGAGGCCGTCCCAAATTTGTTGCCAATCCCCTTTTTTATAATCACTCATTTTCATAATATAATTAGAGCCACTGATATAGGGTTTTGTAGCAAAAAAACCTCCATCAGCAAATTGACTCATCCCGTATACATTGGGAACCATTACCCAATCATAGGCATCTATGAATAATTCCATAAACCAACGATATACTTCATCTGGATGAAATTCACAAAGCAACATGAAATTGCCCAAGATCATCAAACGCTCAATATGATGACAATAACCGTCTCGCAATACTTTTTTGATGGTGTCATCAATAGGTAGAATACCGGTAGTTCCATCATAAAAACTAGCGGGAATTTTTCGTTCAAATCCCCAGAAATTTCGCGTCCTAGATTCAGTACCTTTTACTTCATACATTCCTCGGATAAATTCGCGCCAGCCGATAATCTGTCGGACAAATCCCTCTAAAGAATTAATGGGGACCTGGTTTTCATCTGCATAAACCAACGCACGATCAACCACTTCCATCGGTGTAATAAGACCAATATTCATCATGGGTGTCAATACACTATGATGTAAAATAGATGCTTTTGCAAGAATAGCATCTTCATAATCACCAAATTGATGGAAACGAAATTCAAAAAATTGTTGGAGCCATTTCTCTGTAGCGGCACGTGTATACGGGTATAATGGTTCGGTGCTTAAGGTCCCAATATTATCAGAAAAATGTTTGTTCACATATGATACTGCTTCTTTCCAGTATTTATCTTTTTTAGGAAAAGAGATAGCTGGTGGTGTTTTTCCTTTAGGATATTTTTTTCTGTTTTCGGCATCGAAACTCCACTTTCCTCCAACAGGTTGATCTTTTCCTTCAATGAGGATACCTCTTTTCTTTCTTTGTTGTTTATAAAAAGTAGTTTGGAAAAAAGATTTTTTATCTGACCGGAAAAAGGTTGACAATTCTTCTTTGTTATTAATAAACAATTCATTTTTATATTCTACCAATTTAATATTGTACTTTTTTGCAGAAGTACGCAATCTTCTTTCTAGTAAATAATCTGTTGGATTAATAAAGTGAATTTCTTGGATCTCTTTTTTTGATAGGGCTTGTATCAGTTGGCGAATATCATTTCGTGGATCGATTGATTCGATATAATTGACCTCAATTTTTTTCTTTTTCAAAACTGCTAAGTATGCTTGCATAGCTGCACGGTGGTAGGCAATTTTTTGTTTATGAAAATTATATTGTTGAAAAAAAAGATGTTCTTCTACCAGATAAATCGGTAAACCATTTTTATGGAAGTCGTGATCTTGGAAAAGTTGATGTGGAAAGAGAAGATTGATGGTCATAAATGTCTAAGTTATTTTTAATTATCCGTAGGGTAACAAAAATAAAGAGATCT
>JALZUU010000515.1 GCA_023300665.1 Saprospiraceae bacterium
TTTATTTCCATAGCTACGGCTATGCAAAGAAAAATGAGCATCGCCCACATTATCAAGCACTTATCCTCACCTTTTGTGAACATTCTTAAACAGCTTCATTGAAAGAGGGTAACCTTACAATAAAAGTGCGGAGGAAATACGTTTAGAAGTTGGCAGTTTAATCTTAAATTTGCAGCCTAAAAATCTGTTCTAATCATAAGAGTTTGTCTAAATTGGTAAATTTGGATAAACGCTAAATTTCTCTTAAATGAAAAAAGTCATTTTTATAAAGATGCTATCTTGCATTTGTTTACTACTACTCCAGTCTACCCTTTTTTCTCAACATAAAAAAAATATCGACTGGTACGAACTTGACGTCCATCACGGCAAACTATTCCAACCCAACACTATTGCTCCTTATAGCGGAACGGCTCACGAGAAATTCGCGGATGGTAGCAAAGCAAAAAAAGTACCCATCAAAGATGGAAAGGTCCATGGCACCGTAGAAGAATGGGCCATGAACGGAGAAAAAATTGCTCAATTAGAATATATCATGGGAACTCCTCAAGGCATGGAAAAACGATGGTACGAGTCTGGAAAAAAGAAACTAGAAGCGACCTATGTCAACGGTGTCGTAGATGGTGTGGTAACGGAATGGTACAAAAACGGTCGCAAACAATCGGAAGGTAATTTTAATCAGGCCATTGAAGAAGGTGATCACACTTGGTGGTTTAATAATGGTATCAAAGAACGAATGATTCCTTATAAAAATGGTAAAGCCAGTGGACTGGTCAAAACTTGGCATTTTAACGGCAACAAACGACTGGAAGGTCTTTTTAAAGAGGGATTAGAAAATGGTGACTTTACAGAATGGTTTACCAATGGAACCGTATCTATCACTGGCACCTATTCTATGGGTAAAAAGAACGGTATTTTTAAAACCTATTCTAAAAAAGGAATCCTATTAGAACAACAAACGTACGACCAAGGAGTACTTATAGAAGACCTCAATTACCGCAGTGGGAATATCAACTGGTCTAGTGGATACACGCAAGTTTTTAATGGTAAGGAAAGCTTCTATACTGTAGATATTACTGGGCCCGATGTGTATCCTCGCGCATCTACTCAAGATATTATTTATGTAGTTGATCGGTATTTTTTGCAATTATTGAACACTCCGGTTGATTTATTTCAGAAAACTGACTTATCCGTAAAAGATGATCAAGAAATTCTGAAAAATTTCGTATCTTTTGAATCGAAATATATAGAAGAGAAGTCGGGAAAGAAAATTGAAGTAATTTCTAAACCAGGCACTACCCCTAATGGTATCGCTTATGTTCACTGGCATTTTAAAATAACACCAAAAGAAAATACGCCCATTACGCCACGAACGGTAAAGGAAGAACATTACATTTCACTATTGTGCAATCAAGAGGTTTTAAGCCTTTATGGTTTAGTAACTAAAGTAAATGATCCAGAAGCAGTACAGAAGATGATGATGAAAGTTGCTAATACCACAAAAATTGCCAATGAACGAATTGAACTAAACGCACTTAATCGACAATTACATAATAAGCATTGAATAGAATTTGATGATGTTTAAAAACAAGTAGTGGAATGCAAAAAATGGTTTCTACACTTTAATCTAAACTCTATGATTCAACAATTAAGCGTCGCCTATGAAATTTTTATTACCTCTTAGTGTTTTAATTTTTCTTTTTTCCTCTCTTACATTTGCCCAAACAGTTACGGTATCTGAAGAGGTGTCAATTCGCAATGACAATGCTTACGATATCATCGGTAAAATGGGTGAGCGATTTTTACTCTATCGCGAACAAACCAACAAAGTAGAAATTCAGTCCTTTGATATGCGAATGCGACAAAGTTGGAACAAAGAGCTAAAATTTGATCATAAACGTTTTGACGTAGTAGGAATGGTCCCCGATCGCAATAACTTTAGTATTATTTATCATTATAGAAAAAAGCGTGAAGAATTTCTTCGAATTCAAAAATACGACCCTGCTGCCAACATGATTGATTCGGCTACCATTATACAATATCCTACTAGCTTTGGAGAACCAGCCCATCAATTAATTTACTCTGAAGATAAAAAAAAGGTACTCATCTATTCCATCAAAAATCAAAATGACATAAAAGCCATCTCTTATGATTTAAAGAAAAAAGAGATTTTATGGGAAGCCAACTTTAAAATTGATGATAGTCATTTTTTCAATGAGCATATCGAACTTATCCTTAACAACAAAGGGGTCATGTATTTGGTCATGAGTAAAGATAATCGCAAAAATAAAATTGACGAACACAACTACCTAATTTATCGCTGTGGTGCAAATGAAGATAATATTGAAGCTTTTAAATTACCAATGGAAAGTAAATTAACTTTTGGTGTTTTATTTAGTTACGATAATCGAAACCAAGCACTTGTCGCAGGTGGATTATACACTTCCAAACATAGAAATCGAGCAGAAGGTTATTTTTCTATCCATATTCCTGATTATGATTTTGGAAAATATCGCCTATCCTATAACAGCTTTGAAAATCAACTGATCTCTGACTTAGAAGGCAAAACCATCAAAGATTTTAAAGGCTTAGAAAATGTTCGTATCCAAGATATCGTACTTAGAAAAGATGGTGGTATGCTATTAATGTTTGAACGCACCAAAGAATACGAAAGACGAATGGCCTCAGCAGGTCGTGGAGACGGACTACGATTTATTGTCGACTACTATTACGACAATGTTTTCATCGTCGCAGTTCACCCAGATGGAACTCCTCACTGGAATCAGATTTTACATAAAAAACAATATTCACAGGATGATAACGCCATCTTCTCTAGCTACTTTATTTTAAAGACCCCTTCTCAACTCCGCCTCCTCTTTAACGACGACATAAAACTGGAAAGTACCGTCAGCGAATACGTTATCAATAGCACTGGCGAATATGATCGTAACAGCGTTATGAGTACCAAAAACCA
>JALZUU010000516.1 GCA_023300665.1 Saprospiraceae bacterium
TTTCTATTCTTTTTAAATCAACGGCAAGCAGTGCGTCAAATATTTCCTGATGACCACCTTTATATGCTTTTGGTGCAATGTCCACCACAACTAATGAAGTGACCATCTCAGGGTAGCTAATGGCAAATTGCATGGCCGTTTTTCCACCCATAGAATGACCAAGAATGGTCGCTTGACTCATCCCTTCATTTTCCATAAAATCTTTTAAATCTTCTGCTAAGAGTGAATAATCAAAGGCATCTGTATGAGGCGAACGACCATGATTGCGTTGATCAACCAGATAAACTAAATATTCTTCAGACAATTGTCGAGCAATAGTTTGCCAATTGTCTAAAGTACCAAAAAGGCCATGTAAGATGATGATTGGATTACCTTGACCATAAGTTTTATAATTTAATGAAAGCATTTTTTATTTTTTTATAACAGAATGTACTTTATTCTTAACCCTATACCCTGAAACAACCATCCCATTGAGGAATTGTTTATATTTTTGTTTTCTAACAGATTGAGAAATGTTTCGCACAAATATAAGCAGATGTTTAATTTAGTATCCCCTTTTCAACCAACCGGAGATCAGCCGAAGGCCATCAAGAAATTGATGAACGGCATCGAAACCGATGAAGCAGCACAGGTCTTATTGGGTGTAACTGGTTCTGGAAAGACCTTTACAATGGCCAATGTTATTGCACAACTTAACCGACCTACGCTGATTTTGACCCACAACAAAACCTTGACTGCCCAATTATATGGTGAATTACGTGATTTTTTTCCAAATAATGCAGTAGAATATTTTGTCTCGTACTATGATTATTACCAGCCAGAGGCTTATATGGCTTCTTCAGACACTTTTATTGAAAAAGATTTACAGATTAACGAAGAGGTGGACAAGTTGCGTCTTAGAGCCACGTCTTCGCTTCTATCGGGTCGTCGGGACGTGATCATCGTTGCGTCTGTATCGTGTATTTACGGTATGGGGAATCCTGACGACTACAAAGAAGGGATTATTAGAATTGGAAAAGGAATGACGATTACTCGAAATACCTTTTTATATCGTTTGGTAGAAAGTTTGTATTCCCGTACGGAGACTGATTTTCGTCGAGCGACCTTTAGAGTACGAGGTGATACGGTTGATATTAATTTACCTTATGTAGATTATGGTTATCGAATTACTTTTTTTGGAGACGAAATAGAAGAGATTGATCGGATTGAAACGGAGACGGGAAAACGAATCGAATCGATGCATACCGCAGCAATTTTTCCCGCTAATCTTTATGTAGCTCCAAAAGATCGAATGCATGAAATTATTCGAAATGTCCAAGACGAACTCTATGCTCAAGAAAAATATTTTGAAAGAGAACGACGCATCTTAGAAGCAAAACGAATTAAAGAGCGAACCGCTTTTGATATTGAGATGATGAAAGAGTTGGGATATTGCAATGGAGTAGAAAATTATTCTCGTTATTTTGACGGTCGTGCGCCGGGTACGCGTCCCTTCTGTTTACTAGATTATTTTCCAGATGATTATTTAATGGTGATTGATGAAAGTCATGTAACAATACCACAGGTGCGAGGTATGTGGGGCGGTGACCGATCTCGTAAACTCAACTTAGTAGAACACGGATTTAGATTGCCTTCAGCGCTTGATAATCGGCCTTTGAATTTTGATGAATTTGAAGGAATGATCAATCAAGTGATTTTTGTAAGTGCAACACCAGGCGATTATGAAATGGAACAAACACAGGGAGAAATTGTCGAACAACTTATTCGTCCAACAGGCCTCCTTGATCCACCAATTGAGGTGCGTCCTAGTTTGAATCAAATTGACGATTTATTGGAAGAAATTGACGAACGAATTAAAAAGAATGAGCGAGTTCTAGTGACTACCTTGACCAAAAGAATGTCTGAAGAATTATCTAAATACCTGCTTAGTCTAAATGTAAAATGTCGTTATATTCATTCAGAAGTAGATACGATGGAACGGGTAGAAATTTTACGAGATTTAAGATTAGGGACTTTTGATGTGTTGATTGGCGTTAACTTATTACGGGAGGGATTAGATTTGCCAGAAGTATCACTGGTTGCGATTTTAGATGCCGATAAAGAAGGGTTTTTACGGAACGTACGGTCCTTGACACAAACAGCTGGTCGAGCTGCTCGTAATTCTAATGGGATGGTTATTTTTTATGCAGATAAAATTACCAATTCTATGGAAATGACGATTGATGAAACCAATCGTCGTCGGACAATCCAAATGGCTTATAATGAAGAACATGGCATCACTCCAACGACCGTTACCAAGTCTCGAGAAGAGATCATGAATTCACAATCTATTCTTGATGTTCGTGGTAAGAAAAGTTATATAGAACCTGATGAACCGAGCTTAGCGGCGGATCCTGTTGTTGAATATATGAATCGGGACCAGCTAGAAAAGATGAAATCAGTGACGGAAGCAAAAATGAAAGCCGCCGCCAAAGAATTAGATTTTATGGCCGCTGCACAATTCCGAGATGAGTTGTTCGCAATTAAAAAGCGATTGAAATCAATGTAGTTTACTTCTAAACCCTGATTTACAGAGACTGTTCTGTTAAACTGTGTCAGCGCGTTGGCTTTGCTTTAGAAGTACAAGGCGCGGCATGCCAAATGACACACTTAGTGGTACAGTCCCGATTTACACTTTTTAATAATGCTTAATTAAAAATGGGTTGATTAGTGTCTCAAAATGAAAACACCAATCAACCCATTTATTTTTACAAATTTGGATAACCTATTTCGT
>JALZUU010000517.1 GCA_023300665.1 Saprospiraceae bacterium
TTAGACTGTTTCGGAGCAAATAATGGACGCCTTTCTTTTATAGTTTCGAATGGTCAAGCACCTTATAACTACACTTGGATTGGCGATAACGGAACCAGTGGAAATGGAGTCGTAACAACGGAAGGAGGCGAGGGAATTATAGAAAATTTATTGGCAGGAAATTATGAAATTGTCGTCTCTGATGTTTGGGGAGAAACGAGCCTTATGGGGACCGTTGGACAACCTGAATTATTACGAATAACAGAAGTAAATAATCTAGCTGTTTCTTGCTTTGGAAATTGTGATGGATCGATGGAGATTGAGATAGAAGGTGGAAGCGGACCTTATATTTTCAGTTGGCCTGATGGGCAAACTACAGCAGCGGTTTCTGGGCTTTGTTCTGGTACTTTTCAAGTAACGGTTACGGACCAAAATAACTGTGTGGGAACGAATAGTTTTACGATTGTTGAACCAATGGATTTTCAAGCACAAGTAGTTGTTAATCAATCTATTAATTGTTTTGGCGGGTCTAATGGACAAGCAGTTGTAACCACGAATGGAACGCCAATTTTTTATGAATGGGATAACGGAGAAACAACAGAAGAAGCACTGAATTTAGAGGTTGGATTGCATCAAGTTATTGTAACTAATTCCGATGGATGTACCGCGATAGCAGAAGTCTTTGTAGATGGGCCACAAACACCGATTGATGTTGAAATTATTACGATTCAATCTATTAGTTGTAGCGATGCTACTGATGGAATTATTGGCGTAGAAGTAACGGCTGCAATGGGTGAACTTACTTACGAATGGTCTACAGGAAATAGCGATGCACAACTAGAAAATATCGGAACAGGATTCTATGAAATTACCATTACAGATGCGAATGGTTGTACCGGAATAGGAGTCGCTGAATTGACTGCGGCAGATCCAATTATTCCAGAATTTTTAGTACAAGATGTTACTTGTTTGACAGGAGATAATAGCGGTGCTATTTTGGTTGATACGATTATAGGTGGATCGCCTCCATTTTTGTTTTCATTAGATCCTGGTCAAGGTTTTTCTACGAATCAAAATTTTGGATTTTTAGCTGCTGGTTCTTATGAATTATTTATTGAAGAATTGAGTGGTTGTCGAACTGCTTTTCCATTCGTCGTTAATGCGCCAGAAGAATTAGTGGTGACAATAGGGGATGATGAAACAATTGAACTGGGAGAAAAAATTGACATTAAAGCAATATCAAACAGTGATAATCTGATCTTTGAATGGGAATTACTTGATACAACCATTTGTGTTTCTTGTGATGCGTTTACGGATGCTCCACAGTTCACTCGATTATATCAAGTTCGAGCAATAGATACCTTGACGAATTGTGAAGCATTTGATGAGAAATTAGTTACGGTAGAAAAACTAAGAAGCGTATATATACCAAATACATTTTCACCTAATGGAGATGGATTAAATGACCTTTTTACAGTTGCTATTGGAAGAGATGTTGAGCGGGTTATATCCTTAAAAATATTTAATCGTTGGGGAGCACAAATTTATGGAAGAGAAAATATTGGGCCCAATGAATTAGCAGGTTGGAACGGAACTTATGGTGGTGAAAATGCAGAGAATGGCGTTTACGTATTTATTTCAGAAGTATTATTTAAAGATGGTTTTACTCAAGTATATCGAGGTGATTTAACGCTAATGAGATAAAGGCAATTATGTAGGATTAGAATAATAATATTGTCAAAATAGAAACGGGCCTTTCGATAAGAAAGACCCGTTTTTATTTTTTATAGAAAAATCTAGAAACTCATATTAACAGCATCGTTTGCATCGATAATACCCCAGCCAAAATTACTATTCTTACCAGGATAGAAATTAGCTTGTACTTTCATAGCATCAAAGACTTGCGAACGAGAAGCTCCCGGATGACTTGCGTAAATCAAGGCTGCAATACCAGCTACACTTGCTGTTGCTGCGGAAGAACCACTCACATAAGTAGGTTGGTTGGAGTTAGCAGGTACTAGCGTCAATGCATTACGACTTGTGCTAACACTTCTTTGCATTACCATCACAAAATCCACTTTACTACCACTGTGGCAAACATCACACTTTATCATGGTGTTGCTATCTTTTACACCAGTCACGGCTACGGTCTGGCTCATAGTAGCAGGGAAGATTACGCCAAAGCCACTACTCCAGCTGAAAGAAGTTCCGGCAGCAGCCAAGATCATCTTGCCTCGGTTATAGGCATAATAAACGCCATCTTTTACCGTACCACTTGAAAAAGGAGTACCCAAAGACATACTAATTACCTTTACATCACCACGATTACCAGCTAGTATGAGGGCATCTCTTACCCCTCTTTTTTCATTACCAGAAGAAATAAATACATCTTCTACTGCACGAATACCAATCAAATTAGAATTATATGCAACTCCTACTGCATTACCATCATTACTACGAGGCGCCGTAGCTAAACCAGCCATTTGTGTACCATGGCCACATTGATCATGTGGAGGATCAAGCGATTTCCACCACCAAGCTCCTGAGTATTTTGTGCTATATCGCTGTACAAACCGCCCTGAGCTATAGCCACTATTGAATTGGCTACCCAAGTTATCTTGATTATCAGATAATCCTGTATCAATAATTGCTACCGTTACACCACTACCTGTTGTATTGTTCCAAGCAGAAGGAAGGTTAGAGGTAGCATGATGCCAGCTGCGTTTAGTACCAGGAGTAATTGTAGTATAATCAGCAGAATTTAGATTATAATTAGGGCCTGCTCCACATCCAGAAGAGCTTCGCTCAATTGCATTATCAGGAGCGAGAACGTAGCTAATCGATTCTAAATATCGTATTTCATCCATTTCTCGTAGGATACTAATGGTAGTAGGATTGGTGATTCTTACCTCCATTGAAGGTAAATCCTCTGGATATCCATAGGGCAATAAGTCTAATAAAGTCGTCTCAGAATTGAGTTTTTGTTCATTTTTTAGAATTATATCTAATATTTCATTTCTCGTATCCATCCATTTTGGACTATTTATATCAATCAAATGGATATTTTTTTCTAGGTCATCTGTAACTGCAGTCCGATAACCAATGGCAAAGATAGAGTCACTTTGCATAGCTGCACTATATAATATAGCGTCAGGAGCATGTTTCCAATCATATATCCCATCACGATCCATAATGGTTCGGATATGCTGATTTATTTCCGTTTTGGAAACAAGTTGGTCTTTTTGACCAGAATCAAGGTCAGGTGTTGCTTCTTTTCCACAGCTAAAAAATAGCAAGCTAATACAACAGCCTAAAAGAAATTTTTTCATTTTTCATTTTTTTTAATCAAGAAATATTTTATAGTAAAAAATACTAAATCGGCCTATCAAGGTACGGTAAATTGGCGTAAAGTCAAAATTTTATTTTTTCATTCTAAAAAAGTACAAATGTGACATGATTAATTTATTATATTTAAGAACTACCCTTAATCTGGTATTTTTTTTTTTAGCAAGAATTAAAGTTGACATAAACACTAGATGTCTATACTTTTATCCTTGAATTCACCCAAAAAATTCAATTTCCCTTCAAAAAAATTAATACTGACTCCTCTGTTTAGTACCCTTATTCCCTTCAGTTATTACCCTTATTACTCTCCAACCAAGTGTTTCCTATAGAATTTCCTCCAGTCATTGTTTGTATTTAATTCCCCTCGTATTATAAAAAATAGGAGTTATCCCTTCAGCTACCTATTGACAATTAAACACTATTTTTTAATAAAATTTTCAAAAATGAAAAGATTCTTGTACACGTTGGTTTTTACCTTATGTGTTTTATGTATGAATGCTCAAACCTTATGGACGGGGGCAGTCAGCAATGATTGGAACGATGCCGCTAACTGGACGGCAGGAATTCCTACTAGTGGCCAAACGGCTACATTACCTGTAATGGAAGATGGGAATTCCCCAGTTTACGGAGGTAGCCCGGTGATTGATTTTACGATTCAAAACGCGGGCACGCTTACTTTTAACACGGTTATCTTTAACAATGGAACGATCATCAATTTTGGTGGTGGTATTATTATTAATGATAACTATTTTATCAATGCCGGTGCAATGGTATTTGATAATGATGGTATTTTTAATAATGAAGGTGTATTTGACAACTTCGGTACTTATGAGCACGCTGCTTCTGCCGAGTTAAACAACTTGGGTACATTTAACAGCCTTGGTGATTTTAACAGTAACGGACCGATCCTTAATGAAGGAAGGATGAATGTTTCTGGAAAATTCATTACTACCCGAGACATGGAAAATGCTGGTGTACTTAATATAACTGGATTAGTTGATTTTCCTTTTGGTAGTGAACTAGTCAATACAGCTTCTGGATCTATTCTAATCGAAGAAAATGCCATGCTACAAATAAATAGCCCAATGGTAAATGACGGATTCTTTCGGAACAGAGGAAGCCTCAATGTTCAGTCTGCTTCTGTATTAACAAATTCTGCAACTGGTGTTTTGCGGAATCAAGCTAGTATGGAACTTTCAGGAGAAATCGTGAACGGAAATCTTATAAGTAATACAGACGAACTCACGATCAAATCTGGTGGTCAAATAGAAAACAATGGTATTTTAAATAATAATAATGGTGAAATCACCATGGAAATTTGTGCTGTTCTTGTTCAGGAAAGTTCAACTAATATTGGAGGAAGTATCCAAACAGACGGACTGGTATACGAAATCAGTGGTACTGTTAACGAAACTAACCTAGAATTTGGTGAGACTTTTACTGATATCAACCAGACTCCATCCCCACAACCAGCTTGTAAAAGTGATAACTTTTTCTTTTTAGACGAAAGTGGAATCGTAGAATTCACTGCAGCAGACATCGACCGTGGTCGTAGTTATGCTTCTTGTGGTGCAGAGCTTGTTGAGATTACGGTGTCGCCTACTTCTTTTACTGCAGCTGATGCTGGTGTAAGAATTGTAGAAATAACAGTTACTGATAATTTTGGACAGACAAATTCATGTCAAGATTTTGTTACAATTATTCCTTTTTCAGAACCAATCACCGCATCTAATAGCGCAGCTATTGATAGTGATTGTGGAGAAGATATTACGGCTAGTACTTTACCTGGTGCTAATTTTGCCGAAGTTAGTTTCCCTGCTCCTGTTGCTAGTTCTTCTTGCAGCGGAATGCCTTTGACTACCCTTGATTGTGGTAGTGTACCAGCTCAGATTAATGGATTAACATTTATAGGAGAACAAAATGGTAGCAAATACTATTCTTCAAATACGGATGACTTGACTTGGCACGAAGCGCGTGATCTAGCCATTAATTTGGGTGGTCACCTTGCTACGGTTAATGACGCGGCAGAAAATGAATTTATTCGCAATAATATACAAACTGATTTTGCTTGGATAGGATATAATGATGAAGCTGTGGAAGGAAATTTCCGTTGGGAAAGTGGTGAATCTAATTATGAAAATTGGAGAAGTGGTGAACCAAATAACAGTAATGGAACAGAACATTTCGCTCGAATTCTAAAGAGCGATGGAAAATGGACAGATAGAAATGCAAGCTTTAGAGCAGAAGCTGTAATTGAAATTCCTTGCCCTGTGGTTATGGAAAATTCTTGTGCGGTGGCTCCTGAGGTTGATGGAATGATGTATTTGGGTACTTTCGATAATGCTCATTATTATAAAAAACCAGATGGTGATTTGAGATATGAGGCAGCAAAATCTTTTGTAGAATCACGTGGTGGAAATCTTCCTGTGATCAATAGTGAAGCTGAAAATAACTTCTTGCGTAATGCTGCTGGAAATGGTTCTTATTGGTTGGCTTTTACCGATGAAAATCAAGAAGGTTCTTTTGAATGGACTACTGGAGCTCCAGTTACTTTTACCAATTGGAACCAAAGTGAGCCTAATGATTATGGTTCAGGAGAAGACTACACACAGGTACGACCAGATGGACGTTGGAATGATATAAATGCAAGTAACTTAAACTGGGCGATCATGGAAATTCCATGTCAAACGAATACAGGAAGCACGATTTGTACTTTAGATAATTATGGATCAGAAGGAAGCGATGCACGTCTTGTTTGGTTAAAACCAGACGGTGAAGATTTTCAATTATTTGAAACGGTTGGAGAAAATACTTTCCAAGAATTTACTGATGGTACGGCATTACTTTCTGGTAAAGTCCAATCTCAAGAAGACTCAAACAGACGATATAGTTATTCTGTAAAATTAGGAAATAAAAGAACACATGCAGAGTGGACTTCACTAGGAAGATTAGTAAAAGAAGCAGATACTCCGATAGGTGATCCAACTACTTGGAGCTTCTATGAAGTAATAGACGGTGAATCTACTTTTACTGGAGAAGGAGCCTTTTCTGGTCAAACTTTAAATGTCTCTAATAATCCTGCTGATTTTACTTATGGCTTTCAGATAGGATTTGGAGCGAATTTAAAAGACGGAAGTTTTGGAATTTCTGGCTGGTGGGCTTATAGCGGTTCAGATACTGGTCGTGGTGATTTTAACGGAGATCTTAATAACTGCCAAATTCTTCCTGGTGGAGATGGAGAACCTACGGTAACTCAAATTCAAGGTATTCAAAGTGGTGACAACTTCCCAGTAGGTACTACTCAGATTGCTTACCGTATTACGGATGATTGTGGTAACGAAGAGATTTGCTTATTTGACGTAATTGTTGAAGCAACTCCTTCTGAATTAACACTTACGAACTGTCCTGGCGACATCGTAGTAGATGCTCCAATTTGTGAAGAAGGTACGACCGTATCTTGGGAATTACCTGCTGCAACAACTACTTGTTTTATAGACGATATTATTGTTGATCGAGTAGATCAAAACCCATCAAGTGGAGAATTCTTCCCAATTGGTACAACTACCATCAGCTATATTGTTGCTGATTCTTGTGGAAATGCAGAAGTATGTGTTTTCAATGTTATTGTAAACGAAGTAGAAGGAGAATTATCAGTTAATTGTAATGATGATATTACGATCACTGCTGATCGAGATGAAACCGCTGCTATCGCTAACTTTAGTGCTCCTACTGGTACAACTACTGGTAGTGGTGTAACTGTTCGTCAATTAGATGGTCCTGAATCAGGTACGTCTTTAGAAATTGGTACTTACCCAGTAATCTTCTTGATTTCTGATGATTGTAATAACACAGAGCTATGTATTTTCAATATAACCATTGAGCCAACGCTTATTGATGATGATAATGATGGTGTTCTTGTTGATGAAGATTGTGATGACAACGATCCTTCTATCCCAACTGCACCAGGAACTACTTGTGATGATAATAATGAAGATACAATTAATGATGTAATCGGAGCAGACGGATGTTCTTGTGCAGGTATTATTAATCCTTGTATTCTAGATCAAATCGTAACGGTAAGTTCTTCAGAAGAATTATGTGCACCAACAGGAGAAATTACTTTCTCATTTGGAGATACAGATGATCGTACTCAAATT
>JALZUU010000518.1 GCA_023300665.1 Saprospiraceae bacterium
AAAACACTGACTGATTTTTATGTCCAAGAATTAGAAATCATCGAAATTGCACAAGAGCTAGGGCGTAACGAAAATGCCATCAAAGCTAGAATCGAAAAGCTAAAACTCGATCCTAAATACGCTACCGCTACGGTATAGTTCTGACAAATGCTTAAAACTACCGGTGCAATATCCGGTAGCTTTTTCCTTTCTTTTTTTAATTTTTTAAACAAATACGATTATGAATACTTCCACACCTTCCAACTATTTTTATGCTGGTGACCGCACTTATTTTTTTAATATCAGAAAAACTAAAAAAGGCGCTAGTTACTTGAACATTAATATTTCTCAAAAAGATGAAAAAGGGAAATTTAAGAATAAAGGAATTACTGTTTTTGAAAATGAGATGAAAGATTTCTCGATGGCATTGATGCGTTCTGTGATCAACTTCAAAAAAACAGGTCAAGAAGCTCGCATCGAAGAAGTACAAAAAACTTTTCCCAACGCTTTTAAGCCTTGGACAAAAGAAGCAGAAGAAACCCTAGAAGTCAATTTTGCAGCAGAAAAAAGTCTGACAGAATTATCTGAAATTTTAGGTAGAAAAGAATCGGCTATTCAAGCACGTATTCAAAAACTTAGATTAGAAGAAAAATATATTCTTTGAGTTTATTTTTGATAAACTAAATGCGTGACAAGTTCTAATCTTGAATTTGTCACGCACTGATTTAATTTGAGGTTTTAAACAATGGTAAAAATATTTTGCTACCTAACGGGCCAGCAAAGAAAGACTCACCAACTCAAATAATTAATTATCAACCTTTAGTTTTTTAAACAATTACCGTTTTATTATTAAATAAATTCTTTTACAAAAATATCATGACTCATCAATACGTCAATAAAATTTCCATTAAGGCTTGGGCAGAAGCTGATCGTCCTCGCGAAAAGCTACTACATAGAGGCAAGCAGAATTTAACCGACGCAGAACTTCTCGCCATCTTGATGGGATCTGGTAGTCGAGAATTATCTGCGGTTGCCTTAGCACAATTAATACTACAAAGCAAAAACCACAACCTAAATGAACTGGGTAAAAGTACAGTAGATGACCTGAGAGAATTCAAAGGAATTGGACAAGCCAAAGCCATTGGTATTATTGCTGCTTTGGAATTGGGGCGTCGTCGACAGCTTTCTGATCTACGAGAAAAACCACAAATTCGTAGTAGTCAGGATGCCTATCGAGAGATGGCACCGATGATTCAAGATTTACCGCACGAAGAATTTTGGATACTTTTACTCAACCGTGCTAATCGAATATTAGGGCGAGAGAAAATCAGTAGTGGAGGCGTGTCCGGGACGATGGTTGATGCAAAACTTATTTTTAGTAAAGCGTTGATAAAAACAGCTTCTTCTATCATGCTTTTTCACAATCATCCTTCTGGAGGATTGACACCTAGTCAAGCAGATATCTCCTTGACTAGAAAACTTAAAGAAGCTGGTAAAGTCTTAGATACACAGGTCTTAGATCATCTGATAATTTCGGAGCGAGGATACTATAGTTTTGCGGACGAAGGTAAATTGTAAGGTAAAAATTAAGCCTCTTCAGATATTCCATTTGGGAATAGAAGAGGCTTAATTTATTAGCCAATCTGAGGTATTCTGGTTGGTGAAGTTGTACTTATTTTACCATACAAGAATCTCCAGATTTGAATTCTGACCAAGTACCATTTATTTTTTCTCGAGATTTATTTCCTTCTTTTTGATAGACCCATTCCCCTTTCTCGTTTAGTTTGTGAAATCCTTTTTTAGTTTGCCATTCTTTCAAAACTGAATTGTCACCAGGTACCTCAAGAACGAGGATGTGTGTTCCTGTAAATAAATCTTCTTTTGTTATTCGAACTTCTTTTCTTTGTAACTTACTATTTGGGTTGAAATGATAACTTTCATCTCTTATATTTCCTGATTTTTCATGCAGCTTGGCTTCAGTAGTAAGGCCGTTATTTTTAAATGAAAAAATACCCTTAGTTCCCCAACTAAAAAGCACCTCATATTTATCATCAGACTGTTTCTTGCAATAACATTCTGATTGAGATTGGATAAATTTTTTCTTCATTGGTTTCCCTTTTTGATATAGATCCATTGTCATATTGAAACCATTCTCAGTTGTGTTTAGCTTTCTAACACTATTGATCGATTCTTTTCCTTTGTAAGTTATAGAAGCGTAAATTTCTTTTAGTTGACTTCCTTCATAAATATAATTGATAATTTTGCCAGCCGTTCCTCTCATAGTGATCAACTTACCTGAAGCGTCGTAACCTAATTCATAATCCTCAACATTTGACAATTGCATATCAGACCAAACGAGGTCAAGAGTATTTACCCCAATTTTAGCTTGGTTAAAATTACCCTCATTTCCTAATAATGTTATTTTTAAAAATTTTGTTTCTTTGGGATATAAATAATTTTGTCCAATTATTTTTCCATTAGCATTTTTAATATAATCATCAGGAGTCATGTAATAACAGCTGGTAGTTTGTGTCCCTATATGTACCTGTGCAATAGTTGCTAACGCATGCTTTATTTGAGACTCACTCTGACCAAGTACAGTGAAATAAAACAACATTGTTACAAGTATTGTTAAAATTGTTTTTAGGTATCCCATAATTGTTTTTTCATTTAAAGAACATGAATAATGCCATACTTAGTAGTATAGTCCCCAAAATGGATCCTGAAGCTGTTTAAGAATGTTCACAAAAGGTGAGGGTAAGTGCTTGATTGTCAAGACGAAGCAAATTTTGAGGTTCGTCCCGAACGCTTTCGGGACCGTACCGATAAATTTGTGAAATGACCGAATGAACCCGTAGGGGGATGCATGACAATGCATCAAATGAGGGAACCGCAAAAGTGGACGGGTAGCCACAGTCAATGACTTAGCCGCAACCATTGTGCCTGCCTGCCAGAGGCACGAAGGCAGGCTTCATTTTTAAACAGCTTCATTAATAGTTTTGCCGACT
>JALZUU010000519.1 GCA_023300665.1 Saprospiraceae bacterium
ACCATAAACGATATTGTAGAAACGGCTCGAATCGAGGATGTAGTAGGTGATTATGTCAACCTAAAGAAGCGTGGTGCCAATATGTTAGGGCTTTGTCCTTTTCATAATGAAAAGACTCCTTCGTTTACAGTTTCACCTACCAAGAATATCTATAAATGTTTTGGTTGTGGAAAAGGTGGTGATCCGGTTAATTTTATTATGGAACACGAAAGTGTTAGTTACCCAGAATCTTTAAAGTATTTAGCAGAAAAATATGGGATTGAAATTGAAGAAACCCAGACTTCTCAGGCTCATAAAGAAGAACAACAAAAGCTAGATAGCCTTTATGTTCTCAATCAATTTGCCCGAGATTATTACCACGAACAACTACTACAAACAGATATCGGCAAAAGCGTTGGACTTAGTTATCTAAAAAATAGAGGTTTCACTGATGAGAGCATTGAGAAATTTGGATTAGGCTACGCTCCTAAAGATAAGGATGCTTTTACTCAAGCAGCCAAACGTAAAGGTTATAAAGGACAACAACTAAAAAAACTAGGACTAACCAGTAAATACGATAGTGATTTTTTCCGAGATCGTGTAATGTTTGCCATTCATAGTGTATCGGGAAAAGTAATTGGGTTTGGTGGTCGTATCATGTCCAAAAATGTCAAGGCTCCCAAATATGTCAATACGCCTGAAACAGAAGTTTATAATAAAAGTAAAGTGCTTTATGGTGCTTACTTCGCCAAACGTGCTATTCGAAAAGCGGATGAATGTATTTTGGTAGAAGGTTATACCGATGTGGTTTCCTTACATCAAGGTGGAATTGAAAATGTGGTAGCTTCTTCTGGCACGTCGTTGACTGTAGATCAAATCCGGTTGGTCAAGCGGTATACCCAAAACATGAAGATCCTTTATGATGGAGATGCGGCTGGGGTTAAGGCAGCACTCCGAGGACTCGATTTGGTACTCGAACAAGACATGAACGTCAAAGTCGTCATGCTACCAGAAGGAGAAGATCCTGACTCCTATTTACAAAGTGTTGGAAGCGAAGCTTTTAAAGAATATATTGATAGTCAAGCAAAGGATTTTATTTTATTTAAGAGTGAATTATTGTTTAGTGAAGCCGCTGGTGACCCAGTCCGACAAGCGGCTTTGATTAAAGATATTGTAGCGAGTATTGCTAAAATTCCTGATCCCCTAAAACGGTCTTTGTATATCAAAGAATGTGGTCATCTAATGAAAGTGGAAGAAGAGATTTTGATGAATGAGGTGAATCAAATGGTGACTAAATCCGTCCAACAGGTAGAGGATCAACGCAAAAAAGATCAGCGACAATATGCGCGTAAAAAAGCAAACAATTCCTCGCAAGGCAACTTACCTACAGATCCAGGTAACTTCCCTTCTGATTTAGGAAATTTTCCTACGGAAGAACCACCTTTTTATCCAGATGATCAGGGTTATGGAAACCAGGGTTATGGAGAACAAGCTCCTGCACCACAGCCTATACAACGGCGTCCAGCCCCATCTAATAATTCAGAGTATCAAGAAAAGGATATTGTCCGATTGTTGATCACTTATGGTGGTCAAATTTTCGATGAAGAAAGCCCTGATGTGACAGTTGCTCATTTTATTTTAACCAATATTGAAGATGTTCTCGACGATTTTGATAATGACCTTTATCAACGGGTTGCACGCGAATGTTTAGAAATGCTTATCGATGGCACCCCAATTACACCCAAGTATTTTATCCAACATGAAGACAAGGATTTCCGACGTTTGGCGATTGATGTTCTACAACCTGAATTTGAGATGAGTCCAAACTGGCTGGATAAACACGATCTCCCGCTCCGTAGTCAAGCCATGCCTGAAGCCAATTTCAACCTCGATAGCATCTCTGCCATTTACTGGTTTAAACTTCGAAAACTCGATAAATTAATCGAACGAAATAAAGCTAGTATGAAAAAAGCGATTGACGAAAAAACAGGGGAAGAAGAGGTCATGAAGACGATGAAGATTCACCAAAAATTGATGGAGATTCGAAAAGATATTGCATTAAAGGTGAATACGGTGATTGTACGATAAGCTTTAATCGAGCCTTTCGAAAAGAAAAGATCACACCAGCAGACCTAATAAAGAATAAAAATTCTTCCACCAAATGATGACGGATTACCCTTCTAAATCAAAACCTACCTTCACATATCTTATCTTCTTATCTACCAAACATTTCTTATAAATTTAAATGATAAAACTTCGATCAAACAAGTAAGATTGAGTAAAGAGAATTATCATGCTACTGGACATTTGCGCGTTTGTGGCCACTCTCCGGCGGCACTGCCGGATCTGGGAGGCAGAAAATGGAAGAAATGTCCAGTAGTATGGAGAATTATAAAATCAAAAATGTATTTATTTGATAATCAGTAATTTAAAGCAGAGCCCTGTATCGCGATATTTACGTTTTTGATTCAATATTAAATACTAAAAATTCGATTTTCAATAATCATTTTTACCAAGTTTCCTTTCACAAATTAAACACCCTACCTACAGGCACTAGATATGTAAATCCCCCTATGGCATGATTTTGGAACCATCCTACTGATCTTCCTCCCATAATTTCAGACTTTTTTGTCTCATTATTTTAATGAATGAGTGAAGATTAAGTTCACGAAATTAGATTGACAATAAATTGGAATGTATGAAGACGTCTTTCCTTTAGGCGCAAACACACCACACACCTATTATTTGTTAATTCATTCCGTGAGATACCAACACGGTATACAGAGATCAAAGATCCTATGAGAACGATTTTAATATTCCACTATCTTTTTCTATCCCTAACATTCTACGCAATTTCAGGTAATTCACCTGTGGATATTGATGCCAAATATTCAAAATTATTATCAAAAAATTCATCCATTGCCTTTTGTCCTGACTCCAACGGAGTTGATACGGATAACGATGGATCAGATGATCTTTGTGATTTAGATGATGACAACGATGGGATTCCCGATCTAATAGAATGTCCAATCATTCCTATAAACTTTAATAATTTTCCTAGTGGATCTCATCTTCCTGGTGATTCTGACATAACGCTAAACACTTATATAAACAGCGAGAATCTACCTCAACCAATTACGATTTCTGCTCCAGTTGCCTTTGGTGGAGCCAATGATATTTTACTGACTGCAGAAAATGGTGGACAAACTTTAAGACTCCAAGATGAAAATCATTATCAAGCGATTAGCGGAATCAATACTAGTTTAACCACTGCACTCCCGACGGCATTTAATTTTTCCGCCACTACTCTATTACCTTCTCATCTTAACTTAGCGGATGCCCTAGAAATTACCCCAATCAATCCTTCTACAGATTTTGCTTGGAATATCATTTATGAAGATTTTGCTTCCATCAATATCACTAACATCAATGTTTTAGAAATTATTGGAAATGGAAATTCTAATTTTGCTGAGTTTGAAATTCAAACCTTAGGCTTTTGTGAAGGATTTAACATAAAATTTACCAACCTAAGCAGTTCAGATCCACTTGCTTCTGCCGCTACAAATATGATCCAATTTAGTTTATCTACTTGTCCTGATACTGATTTTGATGGGATTATAAATAAACTAGATTTAGATTCAGATAACGACGGAATTTTGGATTTAGATGAAGCAGGACATGGCGCAGAAGATGATGACCATGATGGCAGAATTGATGGTGGAGAATGGGAATTTAATGACAATGGATTATTTGATGATTTAGAAACAAATCCTGAATCTGGTATTTTAAATTATATGATTGGCGATAGTGAATGGACTCCTGATGGAATTTATGATGCTTACGAATTAGACTCAGATGGAGATACTTGTTTTGATGCATCAGAAGAAGGAATCAATGATCCAGATAATGATGGGATTCCTGAAACTGGTATTCCTATTGTAGATGCCAACGGTTTAATCACTTCTATTACTTACGAAAATCCACTCTTCCATAATTGGCGAAATCCACTGATGGGACCTTGTCTTCCTGAAATTTGTAATGATGGAATTGACAATGATGCGGATGACTTAATAGATTGTATGGATTGTCAAGATTGTATGAATGCAATTGGTTGCGCAGATCAAGACATGGACGGAGTGAATGATTTATGTGATTTAGATAGTGATAATGATGGAATCCAAGATACGATCGAAGGAAAGTGCATGGCCACTATCCGACTCGTTGGTTGGAGTCATAATAAAGACGATCCATTCGGACAACCTAAAGGACATTTTAAAGCGAATTTCGATGATCGTTTTATCGATAGTGCAGCAGATGAAATGAATGGTCCAAGCACGAGCATTGATCTGATTTATTCAAATTCTATTGTTGGAGGGGTGGCCTCTAATTCACTTGCTGAATCTATCACCAACGAGGATTATTTACCCTATACATTTACTACTAGCGCTGGTTGGACTGAAAACATTGAAATCAATTCTATTTCACATTATAATGCGTTAGAATTACAAAACCAAGATGTTTCTTATAATTTTTCAGTACGCTATTCCACCGATGGTTTTGCTACTAGTAATACCTTAATTGAAAATATTCATGTACGACCATTAAACATTCATATTTTGGATGTTATTGAAGTACCATCCATCCCTCTTCTTCCTTCCACTAACTATGAATTTCGCGTATATTTTTATAATCTTAAAGGTCATTCAGAATTTGGTTGGGACGATTTTGCGCTTGGAAGTTGTCAACATATTGATACAGATAATGATGGAATCTATGACTTTAATGATTTGGATAGTGATGCAGATGGGTGTCCTGATGCCATCGAAGGAGCTGGGACAATTAATTTATTAGAAATTCTCAATGACAGAATTATGGGTGGCGTAAACGCAAATGGGATTCCAACTTCTGCAGGGCCAACTGGACAAGGAATTGGTACCGCTCAAAATGACTTGGACCTTTCCAACTTATGTAATCCTTGCCATCCCGTATACCGTACAAAAGTGGCTTGCGATGACAACGATCCATGTAGCGCTTTAGATTCGATGATGGTCTCTTTAATAACTGGTGAAACTTGTACTGCTTGTGTAGGTGTTCCGACCAATTGTGATCTTGGACCAAACACCACCACTCCCTGTAATGATGGAAACATTTTTACTATCAATGACCAACAAACCATTCGAGATTGTGACGGTTTTATCTGTATGCCTTGTACTGGAACCCCTGTCGATTGCTCAAACGGAACCACTTCAATGGTTGCCTGTAACGACAATAATCCCTGCACAGAAAATGATATTCAATCCGTCTTAGATAGCGACGGAACCATTTGTATTCCTTGTGCTGG
>JALZUU010000520.1 GCA_023300665.1 Saprospiraceae bacterium
TAGAACACGACTTATTTGATAGTGGCTTTACAAGTATGTATCGAAGTATTTTTGAGTTTGTTCAATTCAATCCTAGAAAAAAAGCCTTACTACTAACCACGGAAGCTCCAGGCAAACCTACACCTTACGAGACACACTCGTTACCACGGCTAACCCGAGAGCAAGAAGATATTTTTAATCAAGCCATTAATGCGCCAGATTATTTTCTACTTTGGGGTCCTCCGGGAACTGGGAAGACGAGCATTATGCTCCAACATTTTGTCAAATATATTATTAACGAAACGGACGAAAACGTACTCCTACTCGCTTATACCAATCGAGCCGTCGATGAAATGTGTGAAGCCATTGAAGGAATTGATGCATTGATGAAAGAAGAATATATTCGAATTGGATCAGCATATTCTACTTCAGAAAAATTTCGCGGTCAACTTCTTTCAGAAAAAACGAAAGCACTCAATAAACGTTCTGAATTAAAAGAATTAATTGGTAGCCGTCGAATTTTTGTTTCAACGGTTGCCTCAATTGTCAATAAACAAGATTTATTAAAATTAAAAAAATTCCATCGCGTCATCATTGATGAAGCATCACAAATTCTTGAACCATTACTGGTAGGACTATTACCAAAATTTGATCAATTTATTTTAATTGGTGATCATAAGCAATTACCTGCAGTGGTGACCCAAGACGCGAAAGAATCGGCTACGGAATCAGAATTATTAAAAAATATAGGATTACATAATTTACGAGATTCTCTTTTTGAAAGACTCTTTAAACAATGTCAAACCAACAATTGGGATTGGGCTTATGCGCAACTTTCTCATCAAGGTCGAATGCATCAGGACTTAATGGATTTTCCAAATCAAAAATTTTATGAGGGTCTTTTAAATATTTTACCAGAAGAATTATTGGCACATCATCAACAAATTGCTCCGTTGCGATTTGCATTGCCACATGAAAGTACCGACTTGGAAAAACAACTTTGTGAACGACGAATACTATTTATTCCAACTCCGTCAGAGACAGGTCCACACTTTAAAGTCAATACTTTTGAAGCAGCAAAGATTGCAGAATTGGTAAAGGGTTTTCATCGAATTTATGAGGCCAATGGCGAAGAAATTTCGGCAAGTAGTATTGGAATCATTACGCCATACCGTGCTCAGATTGCACAACTCCAACAGGTTTTGCAACGAGAAGAAATCAACTTAGATCTACTCACCATCGATACGGTAGAGCGTTACCAAGGAGGTGCTCGTGATATCATTCTTATTTCGCTTTGTGCCAATCAAGTAAGCCAGCTAGCTTCTCTAGTTTCAGAATCTGGAGAAGGAGTGGATCGAAAACTAAACGTGGCACTAACCAGAGCGCGAAAACATTTGATCCTAGTAGGAAATCCAAAAATACTCAATGAGAATAACGTATACCGAGATTTGATTGAATATTGTGGGTGCTGATAATAATTGATAATTGGTTAATAAATTAATAACGCCTGCCTACCGAAAAAAGTAGGGCTCTTCAATTCCTTTTTTTATTTTTATACCATTGATCTTCGAATTTTATAACTCTTTAGATTTTTATATGCGTGCTCCTTTTCTTTATCGAAAATCTATTCCTTTTTTCTACGATAAATCTCCGGTAGAATTTCAACAAGATCGTTACGAACGATACGACTCGATGGTTATTCGACAAACGGCCATACATCTTTCCGACGAATTATGGAAACAATACCCTTTACAACCAGTCCTTGATTTTGCACAACCTTATCTTCCATCCGCTCCTCAAACCATTACGGAATTAGGTTGTAGTGTAGGTCGCTGGATCGCTACCCTTTCGCAGCAATATCCAGCCGCTAAATGTTGGGGATTAGATTTTAGTTATCAACTACTAAAACAAGCTCATGGGTTTTGGATTGAACAAAAAGAGATCAGTTTAGATAGCACACGATTAGGATTTTCGAGTATCAATAATCTCAATGGACATGCTATTTCTAACCTCAATTTTGGTTTGGCAAAAGCAGCTGATCTGCCTTTTGCAGATAACTCGCAAGATTTGGTCGTCCATAGTTTTTTACTAGATCGGGTGGCAGATCCAACTGCGGCATTACGGGAACATTTTCGGGTCTTATCGCCTAAAGGTCTTTTGATATTTATAACCCCTTTAAATTTTCAGGAAGCAGCACTTTGGTCTGATTATTACCCAGCAATTAAAATCCATCAGTTATTGACCAAATTGGGTTTTTCTATTTTAGACTGGCGAGAAGATTTAGAAATTATAGAACCTTTAGACGCTCGAGGAAATGCAGTAGTTTGGAAGACAATCGGTGTGGTTGCCCAAAAATGAAAAAAATCTTTTTAAAATAAAACCTTATCTTTAATCTTGAACCAGTTAAAAATTCAAATCAATTATTAATATGAAAAATTTATTTTACTTCACACTATTGCTCTTTTTTTTCGTTGGAAACCAGCAAACCTTTGCCCAAAAATCACACGGCACGCTTTATTCACCAACGGCAAACGCGCAGGAAGACATCACTCAAATGCTTGCTCAAGCAAAAGAAGAAGGAAAGCATCTTATCTTACAAGTAGGTGGAAACTGGTGTGGATGGTGTTATAAATTTCAAAATTTTGTTCAAGAAGACCCAGCAATTAAGACCATCGTAGATGATAATTATCTAGTCTATCATTTAAACTATAGCAAAGAAAATAAAAACAAGACTTCATTGACGCAATATGAATTTCCACAAAGGTTTGGCTTTCCTGTTTTTGTGATCCTCGATGCAAATGGAAAAAGAATTCATACGCAAGATAGCGCAATGCTAGAAAGTGGTGATGGTTATGATAGTAAAAAGGTAACCAGCTTTTTTAAAGCATGGACGGCAATGGCGATTGATCCAGCAACTTATGAGGATAAGAAATAGATTTACAAATCTTATTTTAAATAAGATTTTTTTTCCTTAATGAGTTTCAATTTCCTACTCCGCCATTTCCAATAACTTCCCTACCGTTCGCCAATTGCGAGTCGTAGCAGGTAGTGCCAATTTTTTCTCAAAGAAATTATTGGTTAATTTAGACTTGTGGTATTTTCCTTCACAACGAAGATATACAAATTGCCCCTTGATCTCAAAACGATCTGCCCCTGCATCAAAGTCAGCAATCGCTTTTACGAGGCTTGGTTT
>JALZUU010000521.1 GCA_023300665.1 Saprospiraceae bacterium
TTATTTTGTAAACTAATTGGTGCGAATATATTAAATGACATCCTTTTCTTATTATATTAGCAACAAAAATAATACTACTTGTGCCTTAGCCGTAGTCCTTTAGGAGACAGGGAGGCTGTGATTGCCAGAAATGTCTAGTAGTATGATTTTTTTTATAATAAAGGCTATTGAGTAATGACCAATTAATAAGTTTAGGTTATTTTTAAATTTAAAATAACTTTATCCTTATGATCTTCAGAATATGTCTATTTATAATCATCAGCTTCCCAATATTTCTTACAGCCCAAAATTCTGAAAGAGACATCTTAAAAATAGGCTATACACAAGTTTATTTGTCTCAACAAAATAGTTTTACTCCTGGTCTTTTTGTAGAATATAATCGTACGTTTTATCCACCCATTAGTATTGGTGTGAGCGGCGGAATTGCAAACACCAAAGACATCATGGACCCCCAAGACACCTATGATTTACTGACCTTTAATTTGGATATAAATTTTCTTTATGGAATTTTAGATAATGATAAAAATCAATTCCAATTAGGACTAGGACTTTCTGCAAGATCCTTCCAAAAAGAAGGCATAGAAAGAGCCACTAATATTCTCATTAAAAATAATAGCTTACGACCAGGCATCAGTGTAATGATCAATTACCATTATATTTTCGACCCAATAGTCGTTGGGTTTCGAGGAGCCGTACAGAACTATTCGGAAGAAGGAGCTGTTTATTTTTTCGGAGGATTTTTGGGGTATCGGTTTTAATGAAACACTTCCGTTTTAGTAGACTTTTATGGTATCAGCTCCATCATTGGTATATCTGATTACGGTCATAGACTCACTGTAAGTATCTGGATCAAAAGTGATGATCGTATCCACTTTCTGTGTCTCTAAATCAATGACAGTTACTTTATCAGGTACTTGTTTTTTTTCTGGTTGTTGAATTTCGTAGCTAATAGATTCTTCGAAAGTTTTTGGATCGAAGGTAATAATGGTATCAATTTTTTCTCCAATTAGGTCTACGGGAATGGCTGGATATACTGGTCCGCTATAATTGGATGCATTAATAACAATAGGGTCTTCTATACTTGTTCTACAACTTGTAAATCCTAAAATGACTACGAAACTAATAATAGAAAGTCCTTTATAGATAGAAAAAATGAAATTTTTGTTTAGCATACTTTATATTTTTTAGAATATTAATAATTATCTTCCTAACGAACATTCTAATAAAAGTAACACCACTTATTATGAAGCTATTTAAAAAACAAAAAAATAGATACTCATTTCACTAAAAAATTACTTATGAATCAATTCCTTTTTCTCTTATCCTTCTTTTCTTTATTGGCTTGTAATACCCCTACTCCACCCGAGGTTATTACTGAAAAAAAAGAAGTAACAACGATGCCACCTAAATCGAAAATTCCTGTAGTAGACTACGATGGACTCGCACCTATTTTTGAACAAAAATCAGACACCACTTATATCATTAATTTCTGGGCAACTTGGTGTAAACCCTGTGTAGCAGAACTACCTTATTTTTTAGAATTACATAAAAAATACGAAGGGCAGAAATATAAATTCATCTTTGTTAGTCTAGATTTTCCAAAACAAATACAAAAAAAGCTAGTGCCATTTTTAGAAAAAAATCCGCTACCTGGCGATGTGATCATCCTCGATGATTCTGATTCTAATACTTGGATACCAAAAGTAGACCCCGAATGGTCCGGTGCAATTCCCGCAACAGTGGTGTACAACGGCGACCGTAAAATATTTGCAGAGAAATCTTTCCATGATTTCCCCGAGTTAGCAAACTGGGTAGAAACCCTGAAATAAGTCGAAATACACTGATTTTTTGGTATTTTTATAAACACCAGACCCTTTATCTCGTTTAAATTCACAGATACTAGTTACCTTTGAACTGGTATTTCAAAATTATTTTAAACATAACCAAAACCTCTAGATCGGCACACACACGATCTATTGGATTTAAAAAACATCAACCATGAAAAATTTATCTTCGTTCACCCTAGTTTTAGCACTAACTGCACTGATCTTTTCAGCTTGTGGAGATGCTGCTAAAGTTGCTGACAATGCTACCAATGCAGTAAAGGAAACTACTGAAAAAACGATGAAAGTCGTCAAGGAAAATGCTCCTAAAGCAATGAAAGTTACCAACAAAACTAGCGGTTACCAAGTCGGTGACAAAGCTGCTGACTTTAAATTAAAAAACGTCGATGGTAAAGCCATGTCTCTGGCAGATATGACGGATGCAAAAGGTTTTATCGTAACCTTCACTTGTAACCATTGCCCTTACTCTGTATTATATGAAGACCGTTTAATTGAGCTTCACAACGAAATGGCCGCTAAAGGTTATCCAGTAGTTGCCATCAATCCAAACGATCCTAAAGTTGTACCAGAAGATTCTTTCGAAGGAATGCAAGCGCGTGCGGAAGAAAAGAAATTTCCTTTTGTTTACTTGTTCGATGATAACCAGCAGGTATATCCATTATTCGGTGCAACTCGTACTCCTCACGTTTTCTTACTAGACAAGGAGATGACCGTACAATATATCGGAGCGATTGACAACAACGCTAAAAAGCCAGAAGCTGTTACTGTTAACTACGTAAAAGATGCGATCATGGCCCTAGAAAATGGAGAAAAGCCAGACCCTAATTTTACGAAAGCGATCGGTTGTTCTATCAAGACTGAAAAGATTTAAGAATATAACACCCCTTAAAAGAGGTATGGTTTCTTAGTGAAATCATACCTCTTTTTCGTAATAGGTCCCTTATTTATCCTAAGATCACGTTAATTCTTATTTTCCCCTTCAGCAGCAAGCAACAATACCGAAGTCCAAGGCGTTTTTATACCGTTATGAAAATACGTGTACTTTTTCTTTTATTGGTGAGTTTATTGATCAATTCGCACACTCAAGCTCAAGCTTCCCCTTATTTTACTTTTAATGAGGAGGTACGACTAGCTTATCAACGAGCCTTAGAACTACGTGTCCAAGAGTCTAGTCTCTTACTCGCTACCGAAAAACGAGAACATCCCAACAATTATATGGTCTATTTTGTGGAAAACTACCTAGATTTTATGCGGGTATTTATCGACGAAGATGAGGACGCTTTTGACTTGTTGACCAAAAATAAAGATCGTCGTCTAGCATTCATCGAAGCAGGCGACACTAATTCTCCTTACTATTTATATACCCAAGCCGAAATTAAATTACAATGGGCATTGCTCCATTTAAAATTTGATGAATACGTACCTGCCTTATCTAATATTCGTTCTGCTTATAAAATGCTAAATAAAAATCTAGCAAAACATCCTGACTTTATTGCTAGCAAAAAAAGTTTAGGATTGTTGCATGCACTCGTGGGTACAGTACCTGACAATTATAAATGGGCCGTCAAACTCCTAGCTGGAATGGATGGTACCATCGAACAAGGACGTCGAGAGATTGAAGAAGTAATTGATTTTCATCGAAAAAATGGTGATAAATTATTTGAAACAGAGACTTCCGTTTTCTACGCTTTTTTGATGTTGCATTTAAATAATAGTAGCAACGATCGTGCTTGGAATATTCTCAATAGCGGAGAACTAAATCCAAAGACGAGCGCATTGGCTTGTTTTGTTTTAGCGAATATGGCCATGCGAATTGGTAAAAATGATCTGGCGATTGAAATGCTGGAAGACCGTCCAAGAGGAGCAGAATTTTATAAAATGCCTTACCTAGAATTTATGCTAGGGCTTGCTAAATTTAGACGATTAGATCAGGATGCACCTCAGTATTTACAAAATTATATTAGCAGTATGGGCAATGGCAATTATGTCAAAGAGGCCTACCAAAAAATAGCTTGGTTTCATCTTTTAAACGATAATGAACTTCAGTATCAACAATATATGAGTTTTTGTAAAAGCTACGGACGTGAATCTGTCGGCAGTGATAAAAGCGCGCAAACCGAAGCAGAAAATAAAGACCAACCCAATCCTATTCTACTAAAAGCGCGGGTACTTTTTGATGGCGGTTATTATAGTCGAGCAGAGCAAACACTCCTCCAATATCAGTCGACAGATTTTTCTGACGCCGGACTTCAACTAGAATATGTTTATCGACTAGGAAGAATTTTTCACGAAAGTGGCGAAACCCAAAAAGCCATTAATTATTATCAAAAGACGGTCGATCAAGGACGTTCTCAAAAATATTATTATGCTTGTAATGCCGCCCTCAAAATGGGACTGCTCTACGAAACGGCCGGCGAAAAAACAAAAGCAAAAATGGCTTATGATACCTGCCTCGACATGTCTCCTAACCAATATAAACACAGTCTGCATGGGAAGGCAAAGGCTGGTTTGAATCGACTTGACAACTAGTTTAAAACGATTATTCACCCAGATTGATCAACTGTATTCGATACAATTACGTCCTCGCTCCGTAGCAAAACGTTTGAATATTTTCACCTCTATTGCGCGATCTGTATCTTCTCCTTTTTTCTCCGTTAAGCATTTGTCTAAACTATTATTGCTTTATGAGTTTAAAAAATTTCCAGCGCCTTTGGTTTTTCATCCTATTTCTATTTCCAATTATAGCTATTGGTCAAACGGCTAGCACTACTGCTAATACCGAAGTATTGTTACAAGAAGCAGTTTATTTTGACTTTGGCAAAGATGAACTACGACCCGATGATGCCCAAAAACTGGAAGCTATCATTGCAGAATTAAAAGACAATGAATATGTGAAAATTCGAATCACCGCCCACACCGATTCGATTGGTAGTATAGAAAACAACCAACGTCTTTCTGAACGTAGAGGAGAATCTGTCAAGACTTTTTTGATCACCAAAGGAATTCCAGATTCCTTACTCGAAGTTGGATTATTTGGAGAACACTCCCCCATCGCAAAAAATCACACGGAAGGTGGCCGACAACAAAATCGACGTGCCACCATCGAATTAATAAAATATAAATTAGATCCACCAACTCCTCCCAAAAAGAAACCACCGATGGGATTGGTCCAAGGAACGGTGGTAGATAAAATTACTGGTACACCGATACAAGCCACCGTCATCATTCGTAGTAAGACTTTTCAAGATTCGGTAGCCACAGATTCGACGGGTTATTTTAGTAAAGAAGTCCCCCTCAATACCATAGTAGGTATCGATGTATTTGCACCAGGCTATTTTTTTGAAACCAAAATGATGAAGGTCGCTTCTAAACTAAAAACAGCGCCTATACTTACTTTCGAAATGCCTCCTGCAACTCCTGGTGAAATTGCAGCTATCAAGGATTTATTTTTTGTGGGAGGCAAAGCAGTCTTACTTCCCAAATCTAGACCAATCCTCCCTAAAGTATTGCGATTCATGCAAGTTAATAATAAGCTAAAGATAGAAATCGCTGGACATATTAATCTACCCTATAGAAAAGGAGCTTACTTTAATACGCCAAGCAAACAGCAACAAACCTTATCAGAAAATCGAGCAAAATTGGTCTATGATTATTTAATTGAAAATGGTATTTCTGCGGAACGAATTAGTTGGAAAGGCTACGGTAATTCAAAAATGAAATTCCCTTATGCTACCAAAGAAGTCCAAATGTCAAAAAATCGACGAGTTGAGATTCAAGTACTGGAATAAGTATAAAGTATTTTAGTATTTTGTCAGCTAAAATCTGATTATATACTATGAAAGAATTCGAATCTATTCCTGCGTTAAAAGCTATTTTAACGAAAAAGTCGATATACAATATCGCGATACAATCGCTTGATCTAACCTCTCTAGAAGACGAAATGCTAAGTCGTAAATTCGATTGTTGTATTTTTTTAGGATGTAAAATGAGTGAACCGCTTTGGCAACACCTCCACCCTAATAATTTTATTTTTCCTATTATGAAGGCGCCTTATAACGTTTATCCAAATAAACTTTATTCTAAGGAAACGCTCTATAATAATTACGATTATAAAAAACCAAAAACGTATAATCAGACCCTTGATAAATTGGTCTATGACCATTATATAAAAACGGGAAAACAAGCTGACACCATCCGTGAAACGCTTACTCGTAGATTGCACGATCATTCGATCACCAACGCTATCGGAGATTTTTTAAAAAATTTCAAACCAAAAAAAGTGGTTGCTATCATGGGTGGACATGGCCTCAGCCGAGCAGATAAAACCTACCAACAAATTGCTGAAATTTCTAGAGACCTAACTGAAAAAGGATACCTGATGGTTTCTGGAGGAGGACCGGGTGCGATGGAAGCAACGCATCTAGGTGCATGGCTGACCGGGAGATCCGATCGATCATTATCTACCGCCATCAATATTCTAAAAACAGCGCCTCTTTATAATGATAAAAAATGGCTATCCACAGCTTTTGAAGTTTTAAAAAAATATCCTAAATCAAAATATCAATCGCTAGGAATTCCAACCTGGCTTTATGGACACGAACCACCGACTCCTTTTGCAACGCATATTGCAAAATATTTTGCCAATAGTGTTAGAGAAGATGGGTTACTTACTATCGCCAAAGGAGGCGTAATCTTTGCGCCAGGAAGTGCTGGAACGATTCAGGAAATATTTCAGGATTTGACGCAAAATCACTATCAATCTTTTGGTTTTGCCAGTCCGATGGTTTTTATGAATAAAGAATACTGGTCTTATCAACGTCCAATCTATCCTGTTATTGAATTAATGTCTTTACGTGGTGATGTAAAAAATTTAAATCTCGGGTTATATGATACCAATGAGGAGGTGATTGATCATATTGAAAGTTTTAAGTAATTTTACGAAAAAAGTACGGGTAAGTAGCTTACGCTACCTACCCGATTAGTCCTTACTTTTTTCGTTCGTCCAGCAAAAAATAATTCTTGTGGTTGACTAAAAAGTCAATTCTTCCCCAAGTTTTATTACCCAAAGATGCATGGTCTGTTAACACCACGAATCTTAAAGAAGCAGGAGTTTCCTCTCCATTCCGCAAAAAGGGAATTGGAGAATCTTTTCTTGCTCTGCCTTTCTTTTCAGAAAAAAGAATACCTTTTGACCAGAGAATTCTAACTGAATTTAACTCGTCTAAATTTCTACCCGAATACCTAGTAATGGCTTCCCTTTGGAAGTCAGATTCCATTACATTTTTGGTTTTAAATAAAAAATTCATTGATCTATACTAAAATTGTATGACTACAATCTTGCGTATATTTATCCGCCGGGACCTCTGTTTAAGGTATTCATAATATTATTTTTTAAAAATTTATTTTTCTTCTTGCAAAAGAATAACTCTATTCTGAAAGTATTAGTTCCATCAAGAGTACAAAGCATAAAAAAATCCTATTCCGACCACAAGTCGAAATAGGATAATTTTTAGTAGCGAGAGGGAGACTTGAACTCCCGACCTCTAGATTATGAATCTAGCGCTCTAACCAGCTGAGCTACCTCGCCAGAGGTAAAGTGGTGGCAAGCTGCCTGCTCGCCAAAAACGTCCGCAAATATACCCTAAATTCAAAGCAGTAACAAGAATATTTGAGGTAAAATTCCCTTTTTTTAGGACATTTTTCTACGCTAGATCTTTAATTGCTCGAACGAATCCGTTGATTCCTTGGTCTTTTACTCGATTAAGTAGGGTTTTTGCGTCCTGTTTATCATCGAATGCCCCTACAACTATTTTATAAACAGTCTTTCCATTCAATTCATTAATGCTCACAATAATTGGTGCATCAAATAATGATTCTAGTTTTTCAGCTTGAATCAATACATTCCCATATTCGGCGAAAGCCCCAATTTGTACGCCATATCCAGTTGGCTCCTGTTGACGCACCTGAAATCTAAAAATACCTCTTCCTGTCATCACACTATCATCGATCACAGGGGGTTCATTCCCAGAATCTTTTCGACGTAATGCTTCTGCAACTGCTTTATCGGCATTCACTCGACCATGACCAAATTTAAGGGAGTGGCCATTAACATATTCGCCAGGTCCGCCAATCTGATCGGCTGTTTGAATAAGAATTTCTTTAACCTCAGCAGCGGTCAATTCAGGATTAGCAGATAAAATAAGGGCACAAATTCCAGCCACCAAAGGGCAAGCAGAAGAAGTGCCACCAAAATGTTTGTAATTACTTCCACGAGAACGACCATCTCTCCACCAGCGGTATTCTCCAGTTTCCCAAGAGATCCCTTCATCCCAAGAAGCGCGTGCTGCGGTGATGGGCCAATCGCCGTTAGAAGGCGCACAGATCGTTACCTCTCTACCACGATTAGAATAATCTGCATGTTGATCTTTGCTCGTCGTTGCTGCCACTGCAATCACATCTGGATGCGCTGCGTAATAGCTCACATAATCAAGATCATCATTTCCTACTGCAAAGAGGATGACACAGCCTTTTCCATTACGACCTTCACGGGCCGCTTTAGAAATGGCGGCAATCTTCATAGGATTGAGATCAAAAGCGGAGTCGGTGGTTCCCCAACTACAACTAATAATATCCGCTCCATTATCCGCACAATAATCAAACATTTTTTCGGTCGCTCGAAGACTAAAGGAAGTCCCACTTACCGGCATAAATTTAGCGGCAGGAGCCGATCCAACGATCCCTACTCCATTGCTGGAAGCCACTGCTACACTTGCGCATGGAGTACCGTGTGTAAAGCGTGGATCTCCCATTTCTATTTGAGAAGATTCACTCCAAAGATCGAATGGCTTATGTACTTTATCTGCTAGGTCTGGATGGTTAATATCAAAACCATTATCTATGACTGCGACTACGATCTCTTTTGACCCTGTATCTCCGAGACGTGCCCAAGCGTCAACCACTTTTGCATCTGCCCCTTGTTTGGTTGTCCATTGTACATCGGTGATAAATCCAGGATTACGAAGTTGCCATTGATGGCTATATAAAGTATCGAATGGTTCGCTGAATTCATATTCTTCTACCAACGCATCTAGGTCTGGCTCTGCCATTTTGATGAGAGATATTTTCTGTAGAATAGCAGCAATTTTTAAAGGGTTTGGCGAGTTTGGCGTTACCTTTAGAATCATCCGTTCGGGAGAGCGGCGTTCAACCATTTTGAGATTAAACTCATCTAGAATAATTAGTTGTTCTTCTTCGCTTACTCCATCCTGAAAGACTACGTAGATTTCTCCCGTTGGAACCATTGGCCGGCTACTCATCCCAGGTACATAATATACGTGTGTGCCTACTTCCACATCGGTCTCTTCTCGAACTTCGTCGAGTCGTTCATCGATGGTTTTTCCGTCTTTATTAAGGGTCACGATGTTGAATCCTCCTAAGCTACGGAGTATTTCTTTTTTTACTGCATCTTTTTCAGTAACAGGTTTTCCTGATTTTAAGCCTACATAGCGGCTACTTTTTTTGAGGGTAATTTCGCCTTTACCGCTCTTAATGGTGATTTTGCTCATAATAAACTAGGGTATCTGAGACAGCTTTTGCAAAAACTATCGGTTTGAGGTTAAATGTACAAAAAAAGAGAAGAAGGTAAGACGAAAGGAGTAAAAAAAGGGAGAGGAACTATAGAAGTTCCTCCTTAACCCAAAAAACCAAATGAAAACATTCTTTATATCGAAATGATAATTTTTATTCTGTAGAGGTACTTATTTAAGTATGAGTGACTTAAAAAATTCCAATTTTTTGAAAAACTTGTGTGATTTTTCTATGAAAAGCAGTGTAAAAATCAAATATAATCTCTGCTTTTTTGTGACATGTTTTTTTTAGAAAAAAAATAAATATTTAATGATCATTTCACACACTCAAATAACAAACAGTCCATTAAGCTTTGTGTTTAAAGGGAGAGGAACTATAGAGTTCCTCCCTAACCCCAAAAAACCAAATGAAAACATTCTTTATATCGAAATGATAATTTTTTATTCTGTAGAGATGATTGATGAGATTATATATAAATTCACCTCTGGTCTGTGACAACAAATTTAATATTTTTTTATTCAAAATGCTATAATAAAGTTATAATGCGTAGAATTCCGGTTATTTTCTACATTTTTTTGATCGAAACACTCCATACTTTTCGTAAAAGATACAATATGGAGTTTTTGATGACCTTTATATTAAAAAAATACCGAATACGTATAAATCCTCGCGTTTCCTAAATAATACCTACCGCTCACTCCTAACGTATATATAATTTAGTTATTTATAACTACCTTTACCATAGAACTTTATTGTGACTGAGAATCATCAGACTATTTCAGATTATGACTGCTTATGAATATAGATACACTATATTTCAAGCCTAAAATGGCTTGGAACAAAAGAACACATGATATTTACCAAAAAATTGAGCAGGGCATTGATCGTTTACAATCTAAATGTAACGATACCATGCCTGACTTAGCGAATTCTCCCTCTCCAGATCGTAAAGATTTCTTATTAGATGAGCTAGATAAAATGTTGCGGAATGTAAACACTATTCATGAGGACATTAAGCGTCTACAGATTTTAAAAATAAGATTTTGCCAAGAAAACGCCATAACGATTAGTAACCTTCTTCGAAACAATTCGTATTTAAAATATAATGAAGAGCAATTAGAAAAAATTATTCAAGTAGTTGCTTAATAATTTTTCATACTCAAAATAACTTATCCCACCACCAGATTTTAGTTTCTAAGTACAGAACTATTGAAATATTAACCAAACTTTTTGACTTATTAGGTCAATTTCATCCATCACTTCATGAATACTAGTAGTACCACTCTTAAAATTACCGTGTCTTCTATTATTTCTTCTCGATTACAATACATCAAATTCAAACAGCAAAGATTGTTTGAGTCAGATAATCAACCAGAAAATACAGATCAATCTTTTCAGATAACAGATGATGTTTCTGCTGCCTATGCCCACGAATTAATTGTTGAGTTTGAAAACTATAGCCGAGCCAATCGATTATTGACAATGATGTGGAATCACCTTAAAAAAAATAACGCTAAAAAGGTTTTTGAATTACTTTCTAACAATGATTACCTAAATTATTCTGTGGAAGATTTATCAAAAATACTTAGCCCTAAAGCTACCCAATCAACTCTTACTGCTTAGATAATAAATCTTTATGCTGTGATAGGTAATTTGTTGAGTTTGATGATTTTTTCGTTGTGCTGACACATTATTTTTTTACAAGATGTCAGATAATTTAAATATTCATTGAATAAATTATCTGTTATTTCGTAGAGACAATCTAGTTGAAGCTGAAGGTCTTTAGATAAGAATTCATCTGCAATCAGTGTGGCATATAGTTCACAGTTGATCTGATGTTGCATTGCTCGATAAACAAGCGTTAAAACTTTATTCTCTAATTTTAAAACTGGATTTCCAATACTAGGAATTCCCATTTTTCGCATCACCTTTAAAGTCTTTTGTAAATCTTCATAAAGTATATAACTTTCATCCGAAAGATGAGCTAACTTATCAGTGTTAGTATCAAATTTTTGAGAAGGGGTTATTTGAGTAGGATGAATATTAAAGGTCATGGTTTCTTTTTAATGAAAGCATTTTAAACATATAGAATATACGCATATAAGAGTTATATGTTTCTTTCAATAAAAAGTTCGAGATACGCCACCTCAATAAATTAACAAAGTCTTTAGCAAAAAGCCTTAGTTAAATTTAAATTATTTGCTAAATTTAGGTTTAATTAAAAAAAGCTTAAAACCATTATCATGAAAACAATAATGACAATCGCAATGGTTGTTTGTTGCACTATGCACTTACAAGCCCAATGCCCCAACACTCCTAAACCAGGTATCCATGTTATTCAATATGGAGACGACTTGTACAAAATTGCCAATCTATATCAAATAGGATTACAAGATATTATGACTTGGAATCAGTTAGGATACAACCAACCTTTAATGCTTTGCCAAGAATTGATCGTACGGAGTTCTACTCCAAAATCCTTTAATCAACCTGCCGAAACCTTTTCCTCTCGTGGACTTTATACCAAACAAAGTGGTAAAAAACATGAGGTACAAACAGGACAATCTATGGCTGGCATCGCCGAACTTTATGGTTATAGTGAATCGCGGTTTCGAGAATTTAACGCCATGAATGATAATTATCAGCCACAATCAGGAGATATTTTATTATCCAGTGATTGTACTTGCGATCGAATTTCCTACACAGATGGCATCACTGATTACGCTGGCCTTGTCAAAAAAACAAATAATAAAGCCCCCTACAATCCACCATATACTGAACCTAATCTTCCTAGAACTAACTCAACCAATCCTCCTAGAACTAATTCAGGAAGCAGTGACGGAGCAACTAGTATGAATAACCAAGAAATGGAGATGGTCAACGAAATTAATTTATTACGAGGTAACCCGTCTGGGTATATTCAATATGTAGATGCTTATGTTGATGAACAACGAAAAACGGGTGGTTTTCCAGTTGATCAAGCAGTCGTTAATGAACTTAAATCAGAGCTGCGTCAATTGGGTCCTCTTTCTATTTTATCTCCTTCTCAATGTATTTATGAAGCTGCTAAAGCACATGGTATTGATCAAAAGCCAACAGGTGATGTAAATCATCAAGGACGTGATGGTTCTTGGCCATGGGATCGTGTTCGTAAAGCATGTCCTAATATGCAAGATGGAAATGAAAACCTCGTTGCAGGTACTTCTAGTATACGCACCGCAGTTATTCTTCTATTGATTGATGAAGGTATTCCTACCCGAGGTCACCGCAAAACATTACTTAAACCAGCATGGAAATATGTCGGTTGTTACAACGTCGGTACCGTAGGTTCTTTTCCTCATTACTGGGTACAAAATTTTGGTTATTAAAAGCTGATTTAGCACTTAATAAAATAATGCCAGCAACCTGTGAATTAGGTTTCTGGCATTATTTTATTACTCCCCTTTTCTACTGGCCTGATTCTTGAAATCATATTTATTCCCTCCACTTAGACAAGCTTTCAGGCTTTATTATTCCAACAAACTAACTTTGACCATTATGAGAACACTTATGGTTTTAAGGTGGCTGCTGCTGCCAATGGTAGCGATGATCCTACCATCCTGTAATCAATTAGATTCAATCAGTTCTATTGACGACATTGAAATCCAAGCGGATTACGCACTTCCACTGATTAATTCTACTACTACTATCCAAGATTTAATTGAAGCATCTGATACAGAAAATTTATCGATTCATACGATGAGCGATGGTACTTTAGCTTTTAATTATACATCTGCTGGTCCAGAAGTAAAAGCAAATCAACTATTCACCGATATTCCAGATTTTCCATTTGGTATTCCAAACGAACGTGCAACTGTTGCGGTAGAAATATTTCCTGGTGTTGAACTAGAAACTTTAAATTTAGAAAGTGGAACAATGGATTTTCAAATTTTAAGTTCTGTTCCTGAAGATGTAAATATTCAGATTATTTTTTCTAATCTAATAAAAGACGGACAACCTTTTACGGTTACCGAACAACTAATCAATCAAGGAGCCGCTCCACAAGAATTTTTACTAACACCTATTGACGTTACAGGGTATAGTCTCAATTTAGACAACCAAGAGATGACTGTTGAATATATCGCTACCAAGGTAAGTGATAATAGTCCGGTAATCTTGGATGCTGTCGGAGGTTGGGGAAGAAATTGGGAGTATGATTTTGTTGCTGGAAATTTTACTACTCAAGAATTTGAGATGGAAGAAGGTACCCTGACCATTGACTTATTTGAATTAGGATTTGATGGAGAATTATCTTTGGCAGATCCTCAGTTAAATCTAGTCTTCGAAAATAGTTTTGGACTGAACGTACAAACACGGATTACGCAATTGACCATGATTAATGCAGCAGGAGAGTCTGTATCGCTTAGTGGTCAGTTTGCACAAGAAGGTTTTCTCTTAGACGCACCTAGACTCAACGAGGTAGGCACCGCTAAATCTAGTACACTTACCTTAAATAAGGACAATTCAAACATCGTAGAAATGTTGGCCATTCAGCCAGAAAAAATCATTTATCAATTAAGTGGTGAAATCAATCCTGATAACAACTCAGCAACTACTTTTATTCAATCAAAAAGTTCGATAACCACTTCGATTGAAGCAACCGTTCCAGCGCATGGTAGTTTTAAGATGCAAACCGAACAAGAGACTGATGTTGATTTTGGTCAACCAGATCAGTTAAAATCTGCTAGCTTTAAATTAATTACGACCAACGAAATGCCTTTGGGTGCTCAAATACAATTTTACTTTTTAGATGATAATAACACCATTCTGGATTCTTTATTTAGAAGTCAAGAAATGATTCTCTCCGCAGCTCCAGTCGATGCCGACGGATTCGCTATGACCCCTACTCCGTTAACTACCGAAATAGAGGTACCAGCTAATCGACTAGCCGCAATGAATCAAAGTAAAAGAATGCTCATGAAGATCAACTTAGCAACTACCGACGATGGACAAACACCTGTTAGAATCACCTCTGATCAAGCATTGGGTGTTAAATTAGGAGCTATTTTATCAATCGAAGAATAAAAAAATCAAGATGAAAAAATTTACTATAAAAAATGTCCAAAAAGGATTTCAAAAAAAATACTATTCTATTTTAGGTCTTATTTTAATGGGAATGATTCCATTACAGGGTCAAGATATTGGGTTGAGTATGATGGATAATCTATGGCAAACCAACTCTTTAAATCCTGCTAAAGTAACTGATCGAAAGTTTATTTTTAGCTTACCAGGGGTCAGTGCAAGTCTTGGTACTTCTGCATTAACCCTAAACAAAATTACTTCTACCAACACACAAGGTAAAAACGTTATTGTTGCCAATGATTTGGTTGACCGCTTAAATAATAAAAATACAGTTTGGGCAAATACAAATTTTGAAACCTTTCATCTCGCCTTTGGAGGTCCACGCTGGCAGGTTTCTTTAGGTCATGCTTTTAAGACGAATTCCAGTATTACTTTTCCAAAAGAATTGGTAGCATTAGCATTACAAGGCAATGCACAGTTTATTGGAGAAACGATCAATATTGCACCTGAATTCAATACCAGTACCTATGGAGAATGGGCTGTTGGAACCGCTGTTAATTATGATCGATTTACCTTTGGAGCAAAACTGAAATTTCTTGGTGGACTTTCTAATTTTTCTTCTGGTAACGCAGTAGCCAGTATTTATACAAACGAATCCAGTGTTTACGAATTAAATCTATCATCTGATTATACCATCAATTCTGCCGGACTTATTGATGTGAGTGGCCTAGACGGAAGTGATGAGGAGATAGAAATCAATACCACGGATGTAGATATATTAGATGCTTTATTTGGACAAAACAAAGGACTTGCCATTGACCTTGGCGCTACATTTCGAGTCAACGACAAACTAGAAATTAGTGGTAGTATTTTAGACTTAGGAAAAATAAATTGGAAAGAAAATGCCAAAGTGTATTCTAGTAAAGGTGATTACGAATATAAAGGGTTGGACTTAATAAATTTGGTAAAAACAGAAGACACCGACTTTGGACAGATTGCAGACACACTTAGCGAAATCTTTCAATTTACGGAAGCCAATCAAAGTTATAGTACCTCACTCGCGTGGCGAACTTACTGGACCGTCAGTTATCAAATTTCAGAAAAATTTAGCGTAGGTGGTTTGATACACACGCGCAAATTAAAAGGAAATCTTGATCCAACGATTGCTATTAATGGTGCCGTAGATTTAGGTCGCTGGTGGACGCTAGGTACAAATCTTAGTCACGGAAAATCAACAGGTCTCGCTTTCGGTGCTAATACCGCTGTGCGACTCGGCCCAGTGCAATTATTCTTTTCCACCGATAATTTACCAGCCTTATTCAACGTCGCTAATTATAGTTATGCGCATGGAAGACTAGGCATGAATCTAGCATTCGGAAAACGCGAAGAATAGATTGATAGATTAAAAAATGATTTGATGTGCGGATGTGCGGATTTACTAATCCACACATCCGCACATTAATTAATCCGCACATCTAGTTACCTCTAATGACTCGCCACCAAAAACGTGGGCGCCACAATTCTTTATGCCATTCGGTGGTAGAATCTGCATAAATTTTATTTAAAAAATCTAGTACAAATTTATTATTCTCCACTCTATTAGTTAGAAAGTTTACCACTCGTGGATAAAGCATAATTCGTTGCATCAAATAACTCGCTTTAAGTTCTGTCCCCAATACTCGTTGTATTCTCACATCGTAAGCACGCATAAATTTAGCGTCATACTTTTCTGCTGTTAGACAATTGATTGCTTGATCTGCTGCAATGGTTCCACTATAGATCGCATTACCAATTCCTTCGCCCGTAAGTGGATCAATGAGGTGGCCAGCATCACCAACCAACATATAACGATCTCCAGATAAAATTCTTTTTTTAGATCCTAATGGTAAACCATATCCTTTGACAGAGTCTGTGATTTCAGCATTTTTGAAACGATCTTTTAATCGAGGATGCCTGGCAACTATTTCTTCAAGCGCCGTCCTCATATTAAATTTACGATCGCTGATCATATCTGTTCGCATCCCGATTCCAACGTTGGCTCCATTATTTGGTAAGGGGAAAACCCAAAGATAACCTGGAACTAATTCTTTAAAATAATGTAACTCAATAGCAGATTGTCCTTCCAGGTTGGCTACATTTTTATAATACACTCTTAAACCTCCAGCATAGTGTCGATTGTCCTTTTCCAATCCCGCGTGTTTACGAGAAAAAACAGAATTTGCACCACTGGCAATAATGAGGACTTTGGTTTGAATGGTAAAATTTCCAGTTTTGTCTTTTAGTAAGTATCCTTCTGGTGTTTTTATATATTCTGAAATCTGTACTCCTTCATGTAGGTCTATACAGTCATGTCGTTTGACCTCTTCAATTAAAAAATTATCAAAAACCAATCGAGTAGCAACATAACCGGGCGCAGGAGGATAGTCTTCTTTTGCCATATTCTCTGGCGTAAAATCGAAGTACATTTCTTTTCCGCTAGGAGAAGTAAATTTAAAGCCCCACATACCGACTTGAGATTCTCCTCGAAATCGATTCATTATTTCTGGATCCATTCGATCCAATACGGTAGATACTTTTCCACTTAATGCATCCCCGCAAATCTTATCTCTTGGAAAGGTCGCTTTATCAATTAATACACAAGACTGGTTGGCATACGCTAACTTTAAAGCAGCAGCAGCACCTCCAGGGCCAGCACCAATAATACAGATATCTGTTTTCTTCATAGGCAGTAAAAATAATCAATAAATCTTATTTTGATAAAAA
>JALZUU010000522.1 GCA_023300665.1 Saprospiraceae bacterium
AAAGGCCCTTCCTCAAAATCACTATTGATTATTATAGTATTTGTACAAAATGTACACTCTTGAACATCCAATATTCCATCATTGTCATCATCTAAATCAATATTATCAAGGACACCATCATTATCCGCATCTTGTGCATAAGTAGGGGCTAACCCTAAGAAGATAAGCATTAGAACTAAGAAAAACTTAGTAATAAAGTTTTTACTCTTTGATGAGAAATGTTTATTACAGAGTTGAGCTATATCACCTAGTTTTATTTTTAATAGTGTAGAATACTGTTGAAGGGCGATAAAATTAATTTGTTTAGATATTCTTTTTTTCATTGAATGGTATATTAAAATATAAAAAGAGAATTCCGCTAAAGGGGACTTAGATGCACCTTTTTATTAGGCTAATTATGTGCCAATAAACTTTTTTTAACTAAAAGTCAATTAGATTTGACATTTGAAAAGAATAATTAAAAATATTGTAAATAGAAATAAGCTGATAAGAACAACAAAAAAGCCATTCCGAAAATTAATTCAGAATGGCTTATTTTATTTAAAGGTCAAGACCTATAAAAGGTTGTTTAATTTTATTCGTTGGTAATGATAAACGTCTTAGTACTTGTTTTTCCTCCTTCTACTAATATGTTGAGGTGGTAAGCACCAGACGGTAAATCAGTAATGTCAAGTCGCAGTGAATTCACTTCATCTCGGACGGCTCCAATATTTAGTTGTTTAACCGCTTTTCCTTGCATATCGACTATCTGAATTTGTACTTCATTTGCTTCCGTAAAGAACTTTAAGTTCACCACACCAATATCATTACTGGTTGGATTTGGATATAATTCTATTTTATAATCGCTTGTACAATCTGTGTTGACATTGATAATCTTAGAATACTCAAAGCTGCCATCTAAATCAACTATCTTTAGACGATAGAAATTAAATTGGATGGCCGTTTTATCTGTGTAGGTATACCAAATACCTGTATTGGTTATACCTGTTCCTTTGATGGTTTCAATAGTGCTAAACAGACGTCCATCACCACTACGTTCGATATTATAATGAGAGAAATTTTCCTCTGTTTCAGCATGCCATCTTAGGTTTGTGTGACAACCACTTGCTCGACCAGAGAAGTGCGTCAAGGTTACGGGTAGGACGACGAGTGCTTGGAAATCTTCGACTTCTCCATTGGTTTTTCCACCTGCAAAATCAGTAGAAATGAATGGATCATCATCCGCTCTTAATCGGACGTTGACAGAATTACCAACAATCGCAGGAGCGGTAATCGTTACGGTAGCCGTAGCTGGACTAGCAGTTGCTTGCGAACCAGTATGGAAGTCATCATAAATTCCATCCTCATCCCAGTCAATCCACATTCCAAAGTATACAAGGTCTGCTTGTGCAGAATTTACAGTAATGTTTACATCGTATATATTTCCTGCTTCGGCTAGTAGTGGGAATTCTCCTGCTCCTGCTCCGAAGGAAATGGCATCATCAAATTGATCACCGTCACTAGTAGGACTGCTCGGTTGAGCTGTTTCAAAATTAGTGTTGGTTCCCAACCACACATCCGTACCACCATCAAGTATGTTATCATCATTGCTATCTGTTACGGCACGGTGCCAAACAACAGGATAAGTAACCGGTCCATCCCCGTAATCCCGTTTTACATCTAAAATAGTAATGACTAAGGTAGCATCTTCACAAGCCATATCCATTGTATCATCATCACAAGTAGTGTAAGGTACATTGACGTTTCCGACAAACCCAGGAGCAGGCGTAAAGCTATAAGAACCATCACTGTTTAAAGTGATCTCTCCTGCATTGACGACAAAAACACCCATGTCATTTGTTCCTCCTAAAGTAGTTGGAGTTCCTATGGTTCCAGGTGTATCTCCTGCTCCGTCACCATCGGTGTCAATTAAGAAGTCAGTAATCGCTTGCGCATCCATTTCGCTATCAATATCATTATCAGAAATATTATTGGAAACAGTTACTCCCGCATCTGTTAGTTCTGCATCGTCATTGGCAAAAGTGGTATTACCGTTGTCAGGAATTACATCGATAATCAATTCGGTATCATCACAAACAGCAGGTGCTTCGGCATTACAAATAGTATAAGGTTGTGTTACGGTACCTGTAAAGTTTCCTGTTGGTGTAAATGAATAGGATCCATCCACGTTTAGTGTCAAGGTACCTGCATCGGCGACAGGGTTGCCGTCTTCATCCACGCCTGGTACTGTTTGACTAGTTAGTGTAGTGGTAACTGCAGGATTTAATGCATCAGGATCTAAATCATTCGACATTACATTACCAGTACCAGTTTGACCAGATTTTACGGTATTAGCATCAGGGTTAGCAAATACTTGAGGCGTTTCAGGATTTACTAGTGGGAATACTTCTAAGAAAACAGTAGAAGTATCGCAAAGTGCTGGAGTTCCATCATCGCAAACTGCGTATTGGAATTCTGTTTCACCACTAAAGCCATTAGCTGGAGTGAAAGTATAACTACCATCAGGGTTTAAAGTAACCATACCATCTGCAGGATCCATTCCTCCATTTGCTGCCTCTAAAGTAAAAGTCTGATTATGACCTTCTTCATCTACATCGTTCGTGCTTACATCTCCACTAACCAGTGTATTGAATGGTGTATTATTAAAATCATCTTCTGATGCGATCGTGTTGACAGGTAGTGTTGTCAAGTAAAGTGTAGCGGTATCATTTGCGCCGTTATTATCTGTAGTTGTGTAAGGAATGACAGCTGTTCCAACAAAGTCATCTACTGGATTCCAGTCATAACTTCCAACCATTGGAGAGATGGTTATCTCACCGATTAGAACACCATTTTGATAAACAGGAGTTGGCGTTCCAGCTACTGGAGTAACTACTTCCGGGATTCCGTCCCCATCGGTATCTACTAAGATACTTTCGATGTCCTGATCATCTGTTTCTGGATCATTATCGTTAAATAAGATATTTCCAGATTGATTTTTACCCATATCACCAGTGTTAGAGTCATCATTGGCAAAAGTATTATTACCATCATCTGGTATAATTGTGATAATCAATGTGGCATCATCGGTTCCACCATTCCCATCGCTTATCGTATAATCAACAGGCACATCACCTGTGAAAGTTGGTTCTGGATCAAAGGTGTAGATACCACTATCGTGTATTGTTATGGTTCCAGCTAGTACCGTGTTTCCGGCATCATCTGTACCATAAATTGGCGTCGGAGTATTTAATGTTACCATGTCATCTACAATTTCATCGCCGTTTGTATCTGCTAAGACAGCAACAACTAAAAGTGTATCGCCATCTGGATCACTATCATTTGGATCGATGATACTAGCTGAAACATTGGTGTCGATTTCTGTTGTGTTGGTATCATCATTTGCTACTGGCGGATCATTTTGTGTTGGATCATCTGTTGATAATACTTCGATTGTTAAGGCTGATGTATCAGTATTACCATTGGTATCTTCTACCACATAGTCAACAGGTACATCACCTGTGAAGGTTGGCGCAGGATCGAAAGTATAAGTTCCATCATCATCCATAATGATGATTCCTGCAATTACTAATGCTCCAGTAGTATCTGTACCATAAATAGTTGTTGCTGTTGTCCCATCCAAAGGAATAGAGATTGGATCACCATTTATATCTATGCCAGTTGCACTTTGAACCGTTTGGGTATCGCCTGTTGGGTCTGTATCATTAGTTAAAATATTTCCATCAACTGGTACATCTTGTGGTGTTTGGTTGATATCATTTTCTGCATTTGTAATACAAATATCTGCCACTAATCCAATTGTAGAAACACATCCAAATGGCTCATAGGTTGTAGTATCACTAGCAAAGATATTTCCATCCTTATCTAAAAATCCACTTAATGTTTCTAATGGAAGTGTAGGAGGGATATTATCATTTGGTCCAGTAGCTGGATATATTGAGACCTCATCAATATTTTCAATTGTATCAAATCCATCTCCGGTGTTAATTTCTGGAGTAGTATTAAATCCAATAGCTATATCTGTTATATATAATCTTGCTCTTAAAAATTTACCACCACAAGCAGTTGTCGCTGTGGTAGGAATTGTATAATATGATTCCGGACTACCTTCAATCCCTTGACTTGCACCATCCAATAATTCTGCTGTTGCACACATATTAGTAACAGCGGTTCCCACCATAAATAATGATGCATCGGCAGCTCCACCACTAAGACTAAATCCAATATCTGTCAAAGAAGCTGGTACCAAAATCCAAAAATCAGATTGTATCAATTCCATATCTGAAGTAGCATGAGCACATGTAGATGCAGCGTCAATTTCAGCTGTCAATTCATCCGTCCTTCCTCCATTAACTGGTAACTCTGAAATGATCCCTTCATAAGGTGCTCCAATAGAAGAAGGAGCCATCGGATAACCATTGATATCTAAATCACAAAATAACTGATTGATAAATCCTTGATGTGCAGCTGTAATATCTGGAAGACTATCAACAGTTGGAACACAGTCACTCCAATACTGCATATAAACAGAATCAGACTTTATCGGTTTTGTATATTCAATCATTTCAGCAGGACATGAAAATGTTGGAATAACCAATGGTTCAAAACAAGGTGGAGCTGTTGTATTAACAGGACAACCTGTTTGAGCACAACCTATCATAAATCCTCTATTCAAATCTGCTTCATTATCGTCTATTAATAAACAGTTTGGAGTTTTCGTAAATGGTGCAGAAGTTCCATTTAAAGGCGTTCCTGCTATACCAATATTTCCATTTGATACCGTACAGGACCCTGTATAAATATAGGTTGTACAGGAATCACATTCTATGGATACAATAGTTGAATCTATACTTGATACTGAAGCTTGTCCTGACGCAGCAGAAACAGGAATTCCATCTGTATCGACAGTTCCAGTCAATACTCCATTTTCAATATCATTGGCGGTAAATCCTCCATCTCCTTCTAAAGCATCTGGACAGCCGTCATTGTCGGAATCTGTATCCAGAAAATTATAAATATTGTCGCCATCCGCATCGCAGAAATCATTGTTATAGTAGAAGATTAATGGCATGTTATTAATGCCAGTAGTTGTTCCAAAATCTTTGTTTACCCCTAATTGTGCGTGCATTGTATTGCAGTTACTACTTTCCAATGGACTAATGTAAAAATGATTTGCTACTAGGCTTTGACTTGCCCCTTGATTTTCATAGCTAATTTCGCCGTTTGGAGATGTATCTGTAATCAAGGTTAAAGCTCCTCCTCCATAGGTATTATTGGTATGGGGCACTAAGTTACACGACGAACCACCTACTGAAACGCTATTAATTTCACCAAAGTTCCAGGAAGCTGCCCAGGTATATCTCAAAGAAAAAGCCTCAACACAAGAACCATCAATTGTATAATAAACATCAAAGAGGGTGTTATCAGTATCTGTATTTGAAACCTCGTCTATTCTTAATTGAAGTGTTCCTCCTGCAGCGGTAGTGGGAAAGCCTACAGCCATCACTCCATCTCCTGATGCTTTTACTATTTTTAGGTTAAAGGTACATCCAGATAGATTTGCATCTTGAAGCCCTAAATCGAAATTTTGTCCTGTACTACTAAGTATAAGGGTAGAATCTAGACCACCCATTATATTAAAATCAAGCACGCCAAGTGTGAAATATGCACTATTAGGTATACCAGACGCAAAAATACTAGGGCATTCAGTTATATCCAATATCCCATCATTGTCATCATCAAGGTCGATATGATCAAGGACACCATCATTATCTGCATCTTGTGCATAGGTAGGAGCAAATCCTAAGAAAATAAGCACTAGGGCTAAGGAAAATTTAGTAGTGAAGTTTTTATTCTTTGATGAGAAATGTTCATTAAAGCGTTTGACTATACTACCTAGTTTTATCTTCAATTTAGTAAAAGATTGGTTAAAAATGGTAAAGTTAAATTGTTGGAGTATTCCTTTTTTCATTAAAATATGTTTAAATATTAAATGTATTGTCAAAGTATAAAATGCTATTTTGGATAATAGCTTCGAAAGAGGGGAGTTAGGTGAAGTTTTGATTCTATTATAATAATCCAATAAGGTGCCAGTTTTTTTATTTTTATTTTTATTTTTTTTGTGACAGTGAAAATTGATGTTTAATGATAGAAGTGTAGTGAAGTGATGGTGTTCAAATGAGTGTTTTGAACATTTTAGGTGAGCGTTTAAGGATCAGGAATGATTTTATTTTGAGAAACTTTAAGCAGCTTTACTTGAATCTAAGGTAAAGGCAAGATTTAAGAGGTTGCTGAAGTAGCACTAATGGGGTTAAAGTATTAAAAAAAAATATAATGTTATTCTCAGTAAGCTCGTATTTTTCGTTAAAATTAGTTCATTTTCACTGCCTTATCACTCTGCTCGATAGTGAGGAACCGATGCTAAATCCCAATCTATCACTAGACCTCCTGCTAGGCTGCGTGCAATTTCCGCTCCGTACAATACCTCACATAAATAGAGTGCTGCTTCAAAAGATTTAGCACCACCAGCAGAGGTAATAAATTTTCCATCATGAACAAATAAAACATTATCACGAACATCCAAATTAGGGAATCGTTCTCGATATTTTGGAATATCACTAGGAAAGGTAGTAGAGGCTACTTCGTCCAATAAACCCGCTTCCGCTAAGACAAAAGCGCCATCGCAGTGAGAGGTTACATAGAGGGCATTTTCACTAATTTTTTGGACAAAATCCAACATTATATTATCTTCTAAATCTGTATCTAAATGATGCTCTGCACTGGGGACGACGAGGATATCAATCGGCGGTAAATCAGCAGATAAGTAGTTGTAGTCAGGTAAAATTCGCATCCCTTCAAAACTGGTGATTGGATCTAGGGTATTCGCGACAGTAAAGGTATTCATGGCCTTAATATTTTTTCTAAAAATAGTGTGTTGAAAAATATCATAAGGAGCCGTTAATTCTGTGTTGTAAACACCATCCATGATCAGCAGTGCTACATTGTATCGGTTGGCAACGAGTGGGGGAGGACTGGTATTGATTGTTGCTGATTGAGTAGTGATGGTAGATTTTTGTTCTGCAGGAGAACAAGCTACGAAAATGAGTAAGAAAAGGAGATAGCGCATAGGGTAGGGTTTTTAGATTCCATATTTTTAGGTGTGGAATCAATCGTGTTTGATAATTATTTTAAGATACTAAACTTGAATGATGTTCTATAATTTGGTTTGCTACGCGCTGTGCACTTCGTACGGCTCCTTCCATGTATCCGGGATGTTGATTAGCGGTTTCTGCTCCAGCTATGTAAAGTTTTCCATTCATTAAAGTGTCTGAAAAAATAGCGTGTCCATTATTTTGATGTGGTAAAACATGTTGGTTGTAGGGCGTAAAAGTAAAAGGTTCATTTCTCCAAACGCCTTCTTCGTAACTAACAAAATTTCTTGCTTGCGGGCCGTAATATTTTTCGAGTTGGGTTAGAACCATTTCTAATCGTTCTTCTTTTGATACAGAGAAATAAGCACCGTTAAAAAATCCTTTTATTGCGAAGTATTGATCTTTAGCATCAGCGTGATCATACATTTCTGGAATAGGACCTACACTACTAAAAATGGTTCCACTACTATTTTTTGCTCGCCAAAAAGGAGTAGTATAGCGAAGACCTACTTTGATAGATTCGCCCATCCAAGTGTGGGTAGTTGCGGTGATTTTTTTAAATGCTTCTGGTAAAATTGGATTGAACTCAATCGTATTTGTCAATAGAAAAGGAGGTAAAGTGGAAACGACAAGATTTGCTTGAAATTCATCTGTTTTTGTTTTTACTGAAAGACCGTTGGTTGTGGACGAAATGTTGGTAACTACTTGGTTTAATGAAATTTTTTCTCGTCCGATTTTTTCGACAAGGGTATTAATCAAAAAAGAAGAACCACCTTTGATTCGATAGCTTGGATCGTTGTTGGGAGGTAAAGAAACCAACTGCGGAGGACTGGTAGAAATGGGTTCATAAATTGCTCGGTCTCCTAAAATTTGTTCAAAAATTTCTAGATCTAATTCTGTCAATAAATTACTTAATGCTTGGTGTTTTTTGCCTAGCCAAGTGGCTCCTATTTCTAGTGGTGCAAAGCCTTCTTGGTAGTTGGTGAAAATTCGACCGCCTATGCGTGATCTGGCTTCTAGTAGTTGATAAGAAATATCTTTTTTTTCTAGATAGTAAGCTAAGGTTAAGCCACTAAGTCCTGCACCAATGATGAGGACGGAAGGAATGGAGGTGTTTTTATTTTTTATCATTTTTTATTGAGGTTGCTTTTAAAAGTGTTTTCTCGCAGAGAGGCAGAGGTACTCGATTGTGTAACGTTTATATCTTCTGGGGTAGTTTTTTTTGTGCATATTATTTTATAGGATGTTGAGGTTTTTTTAAGGTTTTTTTCTCGCAGAGAGGCAGAGAACGCAGAGGCATTCGATCGTTTAACGTGTATATCTTTTGGCATAGAAATTTTGTGCGTTAATTCCTTAAATGATATTCTAAACTCGAATTCCCATTTCTCGCATTAGTAATGTGGCATTAAAACTTTGACTGACGCCTGGTTTGAGTTTGTAGTCGAAAATTAATTTCCCATCGTCAACGGCTACTTCTATACAAAGATTTTCGATTGCGCCGTCGGCTGATTCGGACATGGCGCCAAGTTCTAAATCGTGGGTGGCAATAATTCCAGAACCTTTTGATTTTATTAATTGTGTGATTAATGCTTTGGATCCGGTATGTCGATCGTTAGAATTGGTTCCTTTTAAGATTTCATCCATTAGGAAAAATATATTTCTTTTTTCTTCGACGGCTTCGATGATGATTTTTAGGCGTTTGAGTTCTGCGTAAAAGGAGGAAGTGCTTTCGTGTAACGCATCTTGTGTACGCATGCTGCTATATAATTCGAGGATTGGTAGGCTTAGTTTTTTTGCACAAACAGGAGCACCTGCCATTGCTAGCACCATGTTTAAACCAACCGTTCTTAAAAAGGTGCTTTTTCCAGCCATGTTGCTGCCTGTGATCAATTTAATATGTCCGGCAGTAGGAATTTGAATATCATTGGCTACTCTTTCTTTTGGAGAGATAAGTGGATGACCTAAGTTTGTGCCATCGAATAGTGGTTGTTCCGTAATTTCGGGAAATACCCAGTCAGGACGATTGTAATATACAGTCGCAAAACTAAGGAGTGCTTCGAACTCAGCTAAGGCAGCAAACCACTGTGGAAGGTCGTCACGTTGTTCAGATTTCCATTTTTCTAATCGCAATACCCACTGCAAATCCCAAAGGGTAAAAATATTTAGAATGATGGCAAAAGGGTTGAGGCGCAAATTTAATTGATGGATAATAAAAGACAATCTTTTTAGTCGTGCTGATGCTTTTTTAGCATCCGTATCGAGTGCAGAACTTAGAGATTGTAATTTATCAGATTGAAAATGTTTTTCCTCTAAATGTTCAATTAAGTAAGCATAATAAGCGAGGGTTTCTCCGGCGTTGGTGGTCTGTACGTGCGTTTGGTTGACTTGGTCAATCGTAGTTCTTAACATATAAAATGCAGGAAGAAAAAATATCATTGCAAGATACCATGGCCAGTAAAAAAACCAAACAAATAAGCCGACAAAGGTTAGGATTGGTGCGATGATCAAAGCAGCTTTGTACATCGAATTAGATTGCACAAAGTCTGGTTGGGCTAACCATATCTTTAATTGTGCTAGATGTTCGGGAGCATCCTCTGTTGACATTCCGTGGGCGCGAAATTTTTGTCGCCATTCGAGTTGATCTTGTAACTCTGCGATGGCTTCTTGTCGTGCTAAGATTTCTGGTTTGTCAGCGACTGTTGTTAGGTATTCAGCTAATCGTTTTTTGCCCATTGAGGTGGTGGTACGATTCGTATATTGGAAAAATGAATAAGGTCCAAAAATGTCCATGTCGATACTATTAGGATGAGCCGGATCCATAAATTCTTTACCATCCTCAAAAGATTGAAAATCATCCTGCATAAAAGCTAACTCTTGCTGATTGATCAAGGCAAGTGCTTCTTCAATTTGTTTTTCGTGGAGGAGTTTTTGGTGCCAGATGACGAGTCGATAGAATGCCGCTAAAAAAACAAAAGTGACTATTATTCCTATCAAAGGATTAGTTGAATATAGAAAGATGAGTAAGGCAATTCCAATAATAAAGGTGGTGAGTCTTACAAAACCAAATTTTTCATAGCGCGCCTGTAATGCAGTGGCGCGTTGCTTAAAGTCTTCTGTTCGTTGTTGGTATAATTCCGTCAATGTCATAGTACAAAAGTAATCCTTCTGGTAGAAATAGTGCAAATGAGGCAAAAGTGCAATGAGAAAAGGATCAACCCTATTATTTCGTAAAACTATATTTCACCATAGAAAGCGAAGCGAAGGATTCTTACGGACTCCCCAAAACATAAAAAATATCAAAAAAAGCCTAATGAGCTATATTAATGGGTGTTTGATAGGACTTCTTACTATAAAATCACTCTTGGATCATAAACAATTGCTCGGATCATCGTATTTTTGGGCAAGATGGTAGCAAAATCACAGAATCAACGAATAATTCTGGGCCTGAAGGTTCGGCAGTTGCGACAGCAAAAAAATATCACTTTCAAAGAGTTGAAGGAGCAGACGGGTATGTCTGTTTCATATCTTAATGAAATTGAGCGGGGAAAAAAGTACCCAAAGCGTGATAAAATTAAATTGTTGGCAGATGCATTGGGAGAAGAGGCAGAAGTACTAATTTCATCTGATTTACAGGGGAATTTGATTCCGATTGGTGAATTATTGCAATCTAACTTTTTGAGTGAGTTGCCACTGGATTTATTTGGTATTGAACTGATGAAAGTCGTAGAAATTATCGCTACGGCTCCGGCGAAGATCGGGGCGTTTATTTCCACTTTAGTAGAATTATCTCGAAATCATGCGGTAGGAGAAGCTAATTTTTATCAAGCGGCGGTTAGAGCCTATCAAGAATTGCATTTTAATTATTTTGAAGAAATAGAAGAGGCGGCGGGGGAATTTGTTAAAGCATACGAGTTTCCAGAGAACGAAGCGATTTCTATTGAGTTATTGGAGAAAACGCTGAAGAAAGCGTTTAAATATCGGATCGTAGAGAATGGGTTAGGTGATTATCCAGAATTAAGTGGATTTCGGTCGGTTTTTATTCCTACATCTAAAAAATTATTACTCAATAAGAATATTACGGATATAGAGCGAAGGTTTCAGTATGCGAAAGAGTTGGCTTTTCAATGTTTAAAAATATCTGAAAGAGCCGTGACTTCATCGCTGGTAAAAGTAACTTCATTTGATCAGGTGTTGAATCATTTTAAGGCAGTTTATTTTGCCTCTGCTATTTTGGTTAATAAACAATCAATCACACGAGATCTTAAAGCATTTTTTGAGCGTAAGACTTGGAATGGAGAAGCCTTTTTAGATCTACGAAGTAAATACAATGTTTCTCCGGAAATTATGTTGGCTCGATTGACCAATGTGTTGCCTAAATATCTAGGACTGAAAAAATTCTTTTTTATTAGAGTGGTGCATGATCCGGAGCGAAATGATTTTCAGATTGATAAAGAATTACATCTTAACAATAGTCACCACCCACATAGTAATAATCAGTCGGAACATTATTGTCGCCGTTGGCTTTCCGTTGCCTTGCTAAATGACTTGAAAGAAATGCAAGAGCGTGGCAAATATGTTGGGACGATTGTCGGTGCTCAACGAAGTACTTATTATGGTACGCAGGATGAATATTTTTCGCTCACCTTTGCTCGGCCGGGTTATGGAGATGGAAAGAAAAATTCTAGTGTAACTATTGGATTATTTTTGGATGAAGCTACTCGGAAAGCGATCCAATTTGTCGATGATCCGTCTATTGTTAGTCAAACAGTTAACATCACTTGTGAACGATGTCCTATTAAAGATTGTTCTGTACGAGTGGTTCCGGCTAAGATTATCAGCCGTCGAGAAAAAAGAAAAAAAGTTCAAGAGTCACTTAATGAGCTGCTTGGGAAAGAAGCTATCTAAGACACTCAAATATTAATAATTTTCGCTAATAATTTTTTATAAAATGAAATATTCAATTCTCTTTTTATTTTGTCTTCCTGCGTTTTTTATGTCTGCTCAAACTAAGTCTATTTCGGTAGAGGATATTTATCAAGACTATACTTTTTATGCGCGTTCTGTTCCCGGATTTAATTTTCAGAAAGACGGTCGACATTATACTCGAAAGGACAAAAATACGGTCGTTCAGTACGAT
>JALZUU010000523.1 GCA_023300665.1 Saprospiraceae bacterium
ACTAAATCTTCTTCCGTTTGCTCTGTCGGCTCTTTAAAATTGATTAATAAAGTTGGATCAAAAACCGTTAGTCCCACCATTTCTCCATTGCTATTCATGGTATTAGAATTGGTAATGTCGGTATTCACGTTGATATTGTCTCCAGGACGAATACCATCAATATCTTCAATGATAATAAAACTTAAAGTACCTACATTTCCAAAACCACTTGCTCCCCTACCAATCGTTCTTGTCAAACCAGCATCTAAGCGATTTTCAAAAGGACTGGCAATCAATTCAGCAGTTGGGGCATCATAACGCAACCAACTAGACTCATCAAAATCAATATTAATCGAACCAGGCTCTATAATAGCTGCGTTATAATTAACACTAAAGGTTAAACCATTGGCATCCAATACTGGATTATCTTCGGTTCCAAAAACAATATCAATAATGACTAGATCACCAGGTTGTGGGTTTAGATTTCTTGAAATAAAATGCAATGGTTGGATAGAGGGTGCTGGTGTAGGCTTGGCAATAATGTTATTTTGATTACCATAAGTCGCCATGATGGCTTCTGTATCTTCACTAGTAATCACCCCATCTCCATCTGCATCAATATGCTTTAAATCAATATTTGTATCTCCGATCGTACGTCCCCAGTCTGTTCCATATTGTCCATACCAATCGGTAGAACCATTATTTCTAGCAGGCCCCGTTTCTCCCACACAATATCCCATTGGTAATAAATCGGATACATTTACTTGTCCATCTTGATTGGCATCTCCTGGCCATACACATTCTGTTACACAATATGGATCATCCGTTCCAGGTGCATCGGTTACTTCTATATCTAATCGTATTCTTTGACAACCAGCCGCGGTACAAAAGCTAATTTCAATAGATTCGTCCAAAACTTCATCAGCCGGAGGCGTATAGATCGCTAAATTATATCCTTCCACCGTCTGACCATTGACAAGGTTTCCACCATATTCTCCATCAAAATATTCTAATAGCCCACCATTCGCGGTAGTCACTTCCGTCGCTTGATTTTGAAGAACAAACCACCAATTTTCAGTAGGAATATCATAATCAATTACCAAAGGGGTATTAATCGGAGTAGATAGATTAAAAATGGTCGCACCAGGTTCTTGATCGCTAACGGTCACATAAACAGAGGTTTGTTCACAAACAGGCGAGTTATTTAAACAGGCGATGTAAGTAAACTCATCTAGACCTTCAAATTCTGCCGATGGTTGATAAAAAACATCTCCATCTACTACATTGATTGTTCCATTAACAGGATCGGAATAGCTCAAAATCGTCAAACCTTCAGCTACATCATTTTCAAGAACATTAAAATTAATCGACTCATTAATCCCAGTAAAGACATTATCTGCTTTTAATAAATTATTGGCAACAGGAGCATCTAATACCGTCACTTTATAAGGTCGTATCTTAGGTACCCCATTCGCTAAATAAATACTCGTAAAATTATCCGTTCCGGTAAATCCAGGATCTGGTGAATAAACCATAATTCCTGCAGGATCAGAAGAGGCAACCGTTCCATGAATAGGATTTCGTTGCGTAAAGTAGCCTCCACCTGTAGGTACTAAAATATTAACCGAACCATTTTTCTTCACAAATACTTGAGTAGTGTCTGTGTTTGGAAATCCTTCTTCTACAAAAACATTTACGGTAGCTACATCGCAAATATTATCTTCATTACAAACGGTATAATGAAATTTAGTCACTCCGACAAAAGCATGATCAGGAGTAAAGGTAATTTGCTGATTCGCATCAACACTAACCGTTCCATTATTAACCAGCGGCAAACTGGTAATGGTCATGGTTCCTGTACTCGACTCGTCATTCGCTAAAACATCAATTTCCCCAGTACTACTTACGCTCATGGTAAAATAATCGTCTTCCGCGATTATCTGACTCTCTACAATCTTAAACTGTCGATAAGCATAATTTAACGTATTAAAACCAGAAGAATAGGTATAATGAGTTTGGTCCGTCCCAATAAATCCAGGATTGGGCGTATATCTAAAAACATACTGTAATTGACCATTAATGGTTGTATGATAGGCTACTTCTGTGATTCCTTGCGAAGCGGGAGCAGGTGCGTTAGGGGTAACCGTAGAGAAGAAATATTCTTCATAGACTTCATCTTCTAGTATTTCGAAGGTTTCATAGCCCTGTGACCAACCGATCAAAGGCATCAGCACCAACAGCAAAAAAACCGCGATTTGCTTAAACGTAGGGTAAGATATATTCATGTCAATTAGGATTTAAAACTCGGTTATGATACAATATTGCACGAAAAACCAGATTGTAACAAGTACAAAAACATGGGTTTGTGAATAAATTTTTTACTTTTATTCGTTATATTGCAGTCATAAAAACCTGAAAATCAATTAAAAATTAAAATTCAGATTGGTAAATTGTGAAAAAAAAGTATGTGGTTTCGCTTATTTACCGTGATAAATATACTAGAATATTTGGGATTATTATAATATAATTAGACAATAATAAAAAAATAATCATGTGAATCAGGAGTTGAAATTCAACTTAAAACCAAAACCAGCTTTAAAAAAAGCTATTTGCATTTTGCTTTTGGCTATTTGCTTCACTCGATCGCGATTGAAAAGAGCAAATAGCAAAAACACAGCGTCAATTGAAAAGAGCTAGTCAATAGGATTTTAGTTAGTTTTAAAAAGCTGATTCCTATTAAAAGCTAAAAAATAAGGAGTAGAATTTTTAAAAAAAGCGAATTTTCGCTAAGAACAAACATGCAAAACAATAAAGTCTTTTCCATACTACAGAAATTTGATAAATACGAACAAAACCGACTTCGGAAATTTGTTCAATCTCCTTATTTTAATCGGAATAAACGATTAGAAAATTTACTGGAATTATTGCTTAAAGATGTTCACGCTGAGAAAACAACCATTTCCATACTTAGAAAGAAAATTTGGAGTAAAATTGGCCATCAGGGGAATTATGATGATGTAAAATTAAGAAAGGATTTTTCTGATTTATTACGGTTGGTTGAAAAATTTATTGCTCAGGAATATTATGAGAAAAATGGACTTTATGAAAGTGAGTTCTTATTAGCCGGAATTCAAGATAAAAAAATAACTAAACTAGAAGCAGGAACAATAAAATCAGCACACCGACTTTTAGACAGATTTCCTTTAAAATCATCTCAACTCTACTTTCATAAATTTGCCTTGGAAAAACAGGTTTTTCTCTTAAATCAAGATATCCACGCTAAAAGTGAAAAAAAAAACATTGAAACTGTTTCAAAGAATTTGGATATTTTTTATATTAGTGAAAAATTAAAATACTACTGTTATATTTTAAATAGCAAACGAGTTATTGTCCATGATTATGATTTGAAAATGATGGATCAAGTAATCAAGCAAGTAGAAGATTCAGACTATAAAGAAATCCCCCTCGTTGCAGTTTACTACCAAAACTACTTAACTCTAATCGATGGAGAAAATGAATCAAATTACTTTAAACTAAAAACACTTTTAGATAAAAATGCTTTGGATTTTCCACAAAAAGAAGCATTTAACTTATATTCTTCGACTTTGAATTATTGTGTTCGAAAAATCAACTCTGGAAACAAGGATTTTTTAAAAGAATATTTAGACGTTATTCTCGATTTTTTAGAAAAAGGGATCATTCTTCTTGATGGTTATTTGACTTTAAATGTATTTAATAATATTGTAATTACTGGGTTAAGATTAGAAAGATACGATTGGGTTGAGGGATTTATAATGGATTATCAATCAAAGCTTTCAGAAGAATTTAGAGAAAATACTGTAAATTTTAATATTGCTATTTTAAGATGGTATCAAAAGAAATACGATGAAGTAATATCATTATTAAGAGAAGTTGAATATGAGTTAATCAGCTATAACTTAAGGTCTAAAACGACACTTTTACTTACTTATTACGAAGTTGATGAAATAGAACCTTTATTCTCATTATTAGAATCTTTCAGAGCATTCTTAAACCGACACAAAGAGATTCCATCTCATAGTCGCAAAAATTACCTCAATCTCATTCGTTTTACAAAAAAACTTACAAAAACAATCCCAGGAGACAAAAAAGCCATTGAAAAACTTTACAAAGAAATAACCGAAACAAAATCCCTAGCCAACAAAAGCTGGCTCCTCGAAAAACTTGCTGAATTATCATAACCATGCCCCACCCCGCCATCCTCCTCGATCTCCAATACCTCCCCTGCCTTCAATACTGGAGCAAGCTTGTCGTTTACCAAACCATCTATATTGAACAGCATGAAAATTTTGTCAAATCTTCTTATCGAAACCGCTGTCATATCGCTGGAGTCAATGGCCCACTCCGTTTGTCAATTCCCCTAGCCAAAGGAAAAAATGAGCAACAAAATATCCGTCAAGTCACTCTTTCTGAGCAAGACCACTGGCGTTCTCGGCACTGGCATAGCATCCGTTCCGCTTATGGAAATGCACCTTATTGGGATTATTATGCGGATCAACTAGAACCGTATTTCAAAACCAAGACCGCTACCCTGTTTGAGTTTAACTATCAACTCTTTCAGACGATCTACCAACTCCTCGGATTTGCTACCGAAATAAAGCTAACGGAATCCTACCAATCTACTCCAACCAATGACCAAATTCTCGATTTTCGCGCCGGAATTCACCCAAAACCTCACCGCGCCAAAGCCGATCCACATTTTCAATCGCTCTCTTATCCTCAGGTTTTTAGTGAAAAAAATGGATTTCTCCCCAATCTGAGCATTTTAGACCTGCTGTTTTGTGCTGGTCCAGAAGCACCACTCCTACTTGAACAAATGGTCGTAAAACAGTAAAGACTATATTCATGACCTGAAAACGCTCTGCATTACTCACGACCACCTATTTCACTCAAAATTGAAAAATATCTAAATATTTTTTAACTTTGGCTAGCTGGGAATACAGAATTTATTCTATTTTTGTTAAATTATTGACAATTAATATTTTACCTACACTCACCACACCTATTACTTTAAAGCAATTCTGCTTATTTATTGGTAATTTCTTTGGTTTTCGGCTGGAATTAAGATACCTTTCCAATGGATTAGCAACGGGATCTTGCTAAAGTGCCTATTTATATCCAATACTTTGGACTAAAAACACCTTTTTTATCTCTAAATAAACGATTTAATCAAGCACTAAATTCCATAACTTTTATCGAAGTATCACTATATTATTTTTTAACTGAAACACAAACATAGAAGATGAAAGCCTTCAAACTCCTCATGTTCCTACTCGTAATTCTAGGAACAAATTCCGTCAACGGCCAGACCAAATATTATCTGGGTTATGACGCCAATTGCATGGATAGATACGAGTATCACTACACCAGCAATCCAACAGGTAATGCACACATCGCTTACCACATCATCATGAATGACCGCGAAAAGGTAATCTTGGAAGTAGGTATCGAAAGCCGAATCAACCAAGCACGCCCTAGCAATGTAAAATCTTGTGCTGACTTTTCAATCAACGAAAGAATGGTTCGAAAAATCAATAACGGAGAAGTTCAGCTCTTTATCGTCAAAAAAAGTGGCTCTGGATATAATGTTTCTGAAGTAGGTTTATCGGCTTATTCTCAGATTTCGCCTGCTTCTATTAGTTTTTCAGCAATGGACGGACGATATTCTTATAATTATTCTCAACCCGCCAACGGAACCAACCTAGCTACTGCTAGTTCTAATTCTAGCGTGTTTTTTGAAGGACTCGTTTCGCACGACTGCCCTAAGAAATACCAGTTTAATAAAAAACTTCAAGGTGGTGGAGAAAACTTCGTTGCTTCTACCATCATTCCTGAAATCGGAGTTATAGAAGAAAAAAGAGGATTTAATGCAACCGATGCCGAGAATAAAGTT
>JALZUU010000524.1 GCA_023300665.1 Saprospiraceae bacterium
AGCTACCTACCAATTCACGGAGTACTCAAAACCATAGGACAAAGCTAAAAGAAAGCCCCAGTAGCTTTGCGAAACCTGCGCGTAAGCAAAGCGCTAGGCGAGGTTTCTTAAAGCGGGATTTAAAGCAAGATTTAAAGGTAGTCCTCCTAATTTGTCAGACACTCAAAGAAAATCGTATATTTAATGGTGTTAAATGTTATATCTGAATTTTATTTGGGAAGTGTGGGCAAAAAGCGAAAGGGGAGATAGAATTTTGGTGGGTATAAGGAGTTCTCAGCAATTAATTCAACTATAAATTTTGATAAATAATTACCTTAAAATTAAGTTTACTGAAACCATTTAAAATTTAGCGCCATGAAATATATTTTTTTTGTTTGTACACTACTTTTGATAATGTCATGTCGCGAAGGAACACATCATTTTCCCTTTTCTAATACCCCAGACCTTAGTCGAATTGTTTTTCTCGACGAAGTAAATACCATGATAGATTCTGCTAAAACAAATTCCATATACAGAAATGATGTTGATTGGAATAAAATACGAACTCAAATGTATCTATTAGCAGAAGACGCTACGGATTTAATAGACTTAACCGAATCCACAACTTTTCTTTTTGAGGAATTAAAAGATAATGATGGACTCTTTGTACATAACTGTATGTATTTTCAAGCAAAAGGAGGTTATAAAGAAGATCCACATACCTCAATTTTGCACGAAATCAGACTGGATATTTTTAGGGGAGTCAAATATCCTCCTATTGTACAACAAGTGGACAATAAGATTGGATATCTGAGAATTTCATCCTTTGATATTTGTGATAATATAATTTTTTCTGAAATTTACAATGATAAAATTTGTTTGCTAAGAAATTCCGGAATTGACAAATGGATTATTGACCTTAGATATATTAATCGTGGGAAGATTGAGAAATTGATAGAAATTATTACCCCTTTGCTAGGAGATGGTAAAATAGGAGGGACAAAAGGATTAACAGCTGAAGAAGACGTTGACTGGATGATTAATAATGGTGAATTTTACAAAGGAAAAACGCTAATCAGCACGAATAGTAATTGCCTTTACACGACCTCTCCACCAATTGCAGTACTAATCAGTAATTATACCTCAAGCGGTGGGGAATGGCTTTCCATCATGCTGAAAGAAAGAGGAAGAACTTCCTTCTTCGGTCAAGGAACAAGAGGGATTAAGGGGGTTCAGTCTAAAATTTATCTTACGGATTCTATCAGGCATATAACTGCTACTACACTGCGATTTACGAAAGCATTCCCAAAGGACCGATTTGATACTGTTTATTCAGAATATGTAAAACCCGATGTAGAAAAAGAATTTACACCGAGTAATATGGTAATGAATGATAGCTGCATAATTAGCGCAGTTTCTTGGTTAAATGAAAAATAAAAAGCTGAGAACAAAGTACAAAACGGTTAGTGCCGCCAATCGCATCACCATCGTTTGTACAAACCGTTCTAGAAAAATAAAAAATAAAAAACATTGACTTTACAAGTAGAAATAAAAGATCCAAGAATTAACTGTTACAAATGTATGAGGCCTTCAAGTTCTTGTATTTGTAAACACCTTAATCCTATCCATACGAAGACTCGTTTTATTATTCTTATGCATCCGAAGGAGTATAAAAAAGAAAAAAACGGAACGGGGCATATGACGAAGCTGCAACTTGAAAATTCAGAGATTATAGTGGGTGTCGATTTTACCAATAATAAGCGGGTAAACGAAATACTGAATAAAGAAAAAAGTTGTTCTTTTTTACTTTATCCTGGGAAAGATAATTTTAATTTATCGGTAAGAGAAAGTACAGAAATAAATTCATTTCTGGGCGATACGCCACACATCTTTATTCTCGACGGCACCTGGCCCTGCGCACGGAAAATGCTTAAATTGAGTAAGAATTTGCAAAAACTTAAAAGAGTAAGTTTTGATAATAAAATCAAATCAAAATTTATTATCAAACAGCAACCAGCACCACTTTGTCTTAGCACAATTGAATCAGTCTATACCGTTTTAAATTTACTTAAAGAAGGGGACGTAGAAGATTGTGAGACGGTGGACTTTCTCATTCCCTTTGAAAAAATGATGGAGTATCAAATCAAATGTATTTTAACCCCAAATAATACAAGCCATGGTTTAAGTCAGCAAGAAGAGATTATTCCTAAGAAAATGTATAAACAAAATCCGAGAGTAAGTATTATTTTTGAATAAAAAACGATGATTAAAAATACAACCCTACTTTTATTATTCTTCCTTACGATTTTTTCGTGTACCAATCAGAAATCTGAATCACTAAAAGCGGAGAAGCCTAATGTGATTATCATTTTTACAGATGATCAAGGATATCAAGATATTGGCTGCTTTGGTGCCCCTGATATAGAAACACCCCACTTAGACAAAATGGCTCAAGAAGGCATTAAGCTGACGGATTTTTATGCAGCGCAAGCCGTTTGTTCGGCATCAAGAGCAGGAATTCTGACGGGGTGTTATCCAAATCGAATAGGCATTCATGGTGCCTTTATGCCCGACAGTAAGGAAGGGTTGAGCCAATCTGAAACGACCATTTCGGAAATGTTAAAACAAGTCAATTACACCACTGGGATTTTTGGGAAATGGCATTTAGGGGATCATCCTAGTTTTATGCCTGGGAAGCATGGATTCGATGAATATTTCGGAATTCCTTATTCCAATGATATGTGGCCCTTACATCCTCAACAAGGACCGGTCTTTAATTTTGATCCGCTACCATTATTTGAAAATGAAAAAATTATTGATACCCTAACAGACCAATCTTCTCTAACCACTCAAATTACAGAAAGGAGTATTGAATTTATTAAAAAAAATAAAGACCATCCTTTTTTCTTATACCTAGCGCATCCACAACCACATGTCCCATTATATGTTTCCGATAAATTTAAAGGGAAATCCAAACGCGGTTTGTATGGGGATGTAATCATGGAAATTGACTGGTCTGTTGGTCAAATATTAGCGACCTTAAAAGAACATAATCTAGATGATAACACCCTTGTTATTTTTACTTCAGATAATGGCCCTTGGCTAAATTATGGAGATCATGCTGGATCAGCAGACCCTTTAAGAGAAGGAAAAGGAACCGCCTTAGAGGGTGGACAAAGAGAACCTTGCATTATTAGATATCCTAAAAAAATAACTCCGAATAGAGTGATTGAAGTGCCAATGATGGCGATAGATATCCTACCAACCATTGCCGAAATAACGGGTGCTCCCTTACCAACAAATACCATTGATGGTAAAAGCGTTTGGGATATTTGGACGGGTACTTCTACTCAATCTCCTCATGAAGCTTACTATTTTTATTATCATGTAAATGAACTACATGGAATAAGATATGGTAAATGGAAGCTGTATTTCCCACACAAATACAGAACCTTAAATGGACGAAAAGGAGGTGAAAATGGTCTTCCAGTAAAATATGAATACAATACAATGGACCAGATAGAACTTTATGATTTATCAAAAGACCTTAGCGAAACAAAAAATGTCGCTGATGAAAACCCCGAAGTTGTCAAGCAAATCCAACTGCTAGCAGATAATATTAGAACAGAACTTGGCGATAAATTAACGGATAAAGTTGGAACAGGAAATAGAGCAATTGGGAAAATTGATGAAACTGAGAATTGATATGATAGGATAAAGAATACTTATTATCTAATCAATAAATCATTGAAGAGAAGGTCAATAGGGTAGGCTCATCAACCTTAGATGTTTAATCTAGAAATAATATTGTATATTTATGGTGTTGAGTGTTATACCTGAATTTTAAATGTTATAGCGTGGGCAAAAAACGCAAGAGGAGATAGGAATGTGTCGGGTATAACCTAGATGTACTGCCATCACTCCGCTCCGCTCCGGAGGGCAGCACATCGTTGTGGGTCGGCGCTGAAATCGGCGTTGAGCAAAGGGGC
>JALZUU010000525.1 GCA_023300665.1 Saprospiraceae bacterium
GTTTTTTTTTACGCAAAGATAGGGACTGGAGAGATGTGGGGAAAGATGGGGGTGAGGGGATGCTTACTTTTTGCTGAATTTAATATTGGGAAAGAATTTTTTATTTTATATAAAGGAAAGTGGTATCAAATTGATAAAAATTATTTAACAGGTTTAAGGTCATTTATCGAACCCTTTGAGATTACAGTAGATTTCATTAAGAAATGGAATGGTACAGACACAGAAGGTAAATTCAATGAAAAGGCTGCTATAGAATTGAAGGGACAATGTTGGGATAAAGTGATGTACGGAACGGATCAGTATAATTATAAGATTGAATTTTGTGATATTTTAACAGAAGATTTTATTTATCATGTAAAGAAGTATAGTGGGTCACAATTAACAAGTCACTTAATGATGCAAACTTCTGTTTCTGCTCAATTGTTAAACTCCGATTTTGGAATAAGACAGTGGATCTCAGAAACGTCTAAATCTAAAAAGGAATTCAAAGGAAAAAATTTATTACTTAACAGCAAAAATGAATTTAAGAAAAAAGATATAACTTACTTTATCTTACTAATGAGTCAAAGAAAAGGAACACTAAGTAGTATATTACCTTTTTTTAGTTTAATAACTATGCATCTAACAATTAAGAGAATTACAAAATTAGGATTCAAAGTACATATTGGAAAAATATAAACTGACTCTAACAAGATTCATACGATCATAGCTGGCATCGATAAAGCCTACGGCTTCTTACCTATACCAGCTGCCGCATGCACCACCGTTGTGTGTAATAAAGAAAAATCTAGCCCCAAATTAAAATTTTTGAGGCTAGTAAAATAATTAAAGTTGAAGAAATGTTCTAATGAGTTTCACCACGAATCTTATTAAAACTATTTCCCAAAATTCTAGAAAATCAAGATCATTCAAAATTCCAGATATGATAAAATCATAACCAAAATTTTTAATCCATTTTAAAATTGATCTAAATCCGACCCATGGAAATATCTTGATCAATATTAACCTTTTTACCCGATTCACATAAATCAAAAATCTACTTGGTGAATTTTGGTTTTCATGAATAAAGTCAGAATTTGATGAGTTTAAAATCAATATGAAAAAAACTTTCTCATACTGAATTGAATTTCTAATTTCAACTTTACGTATAATAAAGACATAATCAATAAATAAATCTGGAAGATTTGTATTCTCTACTTTCACCCACAATTCATTCCTGTTTAATATAACAACACTTTTTCTCTTCTTAAGCATGTCTATCAATGTTAAATTAAAAAATATACCTACTCAATCTTATTTGAGTAAATCATTACCTCCTTCCAATTTTTACCTCTTTATGCTCTCAAATTTTTAATTAAACAATAGAATAACATAAGTGCTTTACAAACTACATAAGATCGCAAGTCTCCACAAAATCAATCAAATAAAGCATTATTAGATATCCATAAAATACAAAACGGCGTAACTAAAAGTCTCACATTTGAAACTTTTAGCTACGCCGTAATTCTATGCATAATCCGGAGCAAGCTGTGCCACTGATTCCGGTTCAAGTTGTGCCACCCTTGCCGGAGCAAGCTGTGCCATTTTCATGGTTTTCTGCCGGAGCAAGCTGTGCCATTTTTTGCCCTGTGCCGGAGCAAGTTGTGCCAAAAACAAGAAAGAAGTTGATTTCAATTGCGAACTTTTGCGTTAAAAACGCAAAATATCATGGCAGCAAACCGCATTGGAATTATGGATATCCGACAGATTATTCAACTCAAAATAAAGCAGTGTAGCAATCGAAAAATTGCTGACTTAACTGGTATTCATCGCAATTCAGTTAACGCTTATGTACAGCTTATTAAGGCTGCCGACATTTCTTACGAGCAGTTATCCGACTACTCAGATGAAGAATTATTAGAGCTTTTTCCCATCGCCAGAACGACTGATAAAGTCCGTTATGAGCGACTAAGTGAAAACTTTGAATACTACCGTAAAGAGCTCAAAAAAACGGGCTGCACCAAGCTGACACTTTGGGAAGAATATCGAAATAGGTACGCAGATGGCTACGGTCGTTCTCAGTTTAATGAGCACCTGAATCGTTGGTTAAAAAGAGTCGAAGGTAGTGGTAAATTATCGCATATAGCAGGCGATAAATTGTTCGTTGATTACACTGGTAAGAAGCTCAGTTACGTAGATAAACTGAGTGGAGAAATTATTGAAGTAGAAGTTTTTGTCGGTATTTTACCCTGTAGCGGATATACTTTTGTAGAGGCTACTTCTTCTCAAAAATTACCTGATTTTATCGGTTCGATGAATCGTTGTTTAAATTTTTTTGGTGGTGTACCTAAAGCTATTGTTCCGGATAATTTAAAATCTGCCGTCACTAAAGCTAGTAAATATCAGGCTACCATTAATAAAACGTTTAAAGATTTTGCCCTTCATTATGACTGCGTGGTCAACCCTGCCAGAGCTGTCAAACCACAAGATAAAGCACTGGTAGAAAACGCAGTAAAGATCGTTTATAATCGCATTTTTTATCCGCTCAACAAGATGACCTTTTTCTCTTTGTACGACCTAAATCAGGAGCTTGCAAAGATGCTCACACAGTATAATGATTATTTATTAAGCCACCTTAAAATCTCTCGACGACAACAATTTTTAGATTTTGAAAAAGCAACTTTAGCAGAACTGCCTGGCGAAAATTATGAACTTCGTTTCTTCAGACAGGCGACTGTTCAGAATATGGGATATATCTTTATAAGCGAAGATAAAAATTACTACAGTGTACCTCATCGGTTGATTGGTAAAAAAGTACAGGTAAGTTATAATAGTCAAAGTGTTGATATTCAACATAATAGGCAACGAGTTGCTACACACAAGAGAAGTTTTACCGCTGGTAAATATAATACCGTCGAGGAGCACTTGAGCAGTAGGCATAAGTTTTACAGCAAATGGTCTCCTGATTTTTTTGAGAAATTAGCTACTCCACTAGGAGCATCGGTGAAAGAATATGTTCGCGTTTTAATCGAATCAAAAAAGTATCCCGAGGAGGCATATAAACAATCTTTGGGGATTATCAACCTTACCCATAGCTACGAAAAAAAGAGAATCAACACTGCTTGTAAATATGCTTTAGAGATGAGTCGTTATGGCTATCACATCATCAAAAGAATATTAGAAAATAAAATGGATCTAGTTGAAAAAATACCGTCTGGTTCAACTGAAGATCCGTCACAAAATCAAATCACTCCTCACCAAAATATCAGAGGTGCAGAAGCTTTTTCTTAATTTAATAAATCATAAAAAATGAACCAACAATTAACGATTGAAAAAATGAAA
>JALZUU010000526.1 GCA_023300665.1 Saprospiraceae bacterium
ATTGATGGCTTTCAAGGTCAACCTAAAGTTTATACCGGAAAACTATTGCTTGGAAAAACAACGCCTTCTTTCGATGCAGAAACGGAAGTAGATCAGGAATTTCCAACCGATCATATAACGGCTGATTTAATGGAGAAGGCTCGTAAAGAATTTATGGGCAATATTACGCAACTACCACCTATGTATTCTGCCGTCAAAATGGATGGCGTGCCTTTATACAAACTTGCTCGCGCAGGAAAAACCAAAGAGCGAAAGCTTCGACCCGTAGAGATTTTTGATTTTGATTTGAATTCAGAAAATCTACCTGAAATCGGTTTTCGCGTACATTGTAGCAAAGGAACTTATATTCGTTCTCTCGCTGACGATTTTGGAAAAGCAGTCAACAGCGGTGCCTACCTAACCGAACTTTGTCGAACAGAGATTGGAGAGTTTAAATTGGAAAATGCTTGGGAGCTTCCAGCCTTAATTACGGCCCTAGAAGAAATGGGTAAACCAGCTGAATAGTTCAATAAGTAGCATTCAAAATTCCCTCCTTAACCACGAAGACTTTGTAATAAATCCGCTTTCAAATCTTCTACATGTTCTAACCCCACAGAGACTCGAATCAGTCCATCGGTAATTCCAACCTTTTGGCGATCTTCCGATGTTAATTTAGCATGGGTCGTAGAGGCAGGATGGGTAACGATGGTTCGAGTGTCCCCCAAGTTAGCACTTAAAGAACACAGCTGTAAATTATCCAAAAACTGTTTTCCAGCAGCCAATCCTCCCCGCATTTCAAAGGTCAATAAACCACCACCTTGATCCATTTGTTTTTTTGCAACAGTCGAATCAGGATGACTAGACAAAAATGGATATCGAATATTTTTTACCATTTCTAAATCCTCCATCCACTCGGCCAATTTCAAGGCATTTGCACAATGTCGATCCATTCGTACCGCTAAAGTTTCTAGACTTTTAGATAAAATCCATGCATTGAATGGAGATAGAGAAGGACCTGTATTGCGCAAAAATCGTTTTACTGGGGCGAGATGTTCTGATCTTCCGGCCACCAATCCTCCCATAACTCTACCTTGTCCATCGATAAATTTAGTGGCAGAATGAGTGACTAAATGAGCACCAAAATTCATCGGTCTTTGTAAATAAGGTGTGGCAAAACAATTATCTACCACCATTAATAAATTTGAAGATTTACAGAAATCACCTACTTTTTGCAAATCAATAATATCTAATCCAGGATTAGAAGGGGTTTCTAAAAAAAACATTTTAGTAGTTGGACGAATGGCAGGCGTCCATGACTCAGGATCTCCTCCATCTACAAAAGTCGTTTCAATTCCCCAACCTGGCAACCAATTCATTAATACCTGATAAGTTGACCCAAAAACTGCTCTCGAACAAATCAAATGATCACCCGCTTTTAAATGTCCCATCAAGGCTCCAAAAACTGCTGACATACCAGAAGCCAAAGCAACTGCATCTTCCGTATCTTCGAGGCTTGCAATCTTAGTTTCTAATTCTCGACAATTAGGATTGGTAAATCGGCTATAAATATTCCCTTCGGTTTCGCTGGCAAAAATAGACCGCATCTGCTCCGCATTTTCAAAAGTAAAACTCGAAGTAGGAAAAATAGGAACACTGTGCTCCCGTTCACTGGTACGCTTATTCTGTAATCGAATCGCTCTGGTTTCAAATTGTTTTTTCATTCTAAATTTTATCTTTTATTAATTCACCATTGATAGAAAAATGATAAACTATTTCCACATTATGATCTAACATTTTAACAACAGAACAATATTTATCTAAAGACATCTCAATCGACTTTCGTACCTTATCTTTGTTTAAATCTCCTTTAAAATGATAATGAAAAGTAATTTTTTTAAAAACGCCTGGAATCGTATCCACTCGTTCTCCTTCTATTTCAATTTTTAAATCATCAATAGATTGTCGCATTTTTTTTAAGATCAAATGGATATCAATGCTGCTACATCCTCCTGCTGCCATCAAAACTAATTGCATAGGACGCGCACCTTGATCTTCTCCATCACTGGTTTCTCCGCCGTCGATATCTACGGTATGACCTTCGGCACTTGTAGCTCGAAAATGAACCGCTTTATTCATTCTTTCTAAAGTAACTTTCATAAGTTTAGTATTTCTTTTCCAATGTTTAAATTTAATTTATTATTTTTTAAAACATCAACGAACCTAATCTCGCAATATCCGGGTTTGGCGCCATTGGGTAAGGGATGATAAGGAGTCGAAGATTCAAATTCTTTTGTTTTACCTACTCCAGGATAAATAAGTATTCCTTTATCTGCTGCAAAATACTGATTATAGACAAATATCTGTTTAAGGTCTTCTATAGAAGGCTTTCCCTCCGACAAAACTTTCCATTTAGTATCTAAGATAAATTGAGCTTTTTTTGTTTTAATAAAAATGTCAGGTCGAATTTTCCGATTTAGCCAGAAAGGGCGCTGAATCTGTCTAAATACTGCAATTTCAGGTCTTTTTAGTTTTACAAGTTGTTGATAGATAAATATTTCAAACAGCTGATTCATATCAAATAAAATGGCCAATACATGATGACGACCCGTCCTAATATCTGGTTGAAAATTTTTAATAATCAAATAAGCCAATTCCAATGCTGATCGATATTTTGTGAAAGTTTTATCATTCAAAATATTCCGAAATTCTTTTTCAGAAAACGACCAAGCAGGCAAAACTGGAAAAGCTTTTTCTAATCTATGAGCCTTATTTCTCAAGATCAAATTATCCGTTAATCTTGGTAAAATCCGCAGCGCCTCATAAAGTATTTGGTTAGCAGGATGTACATAATCAAAATGATTTCTTCTAACAAAAAATCGCTCCTGATGGACTACATTATGCTGAATTTGTTTTTGAAAATCTAGTTGTCCTTTCCATGCTGTTTCATTTTGGTTTAGAGATCGATATTTACGAACAAGGCCTCCGTAAAGCAGACTATTTAATTTTTCTAAAAAATGATCAAAATAATAATCTAACAAAAAATTTGGTCGAATCCCCAATCCTGTTGGCCCTGCCGTCTCCACTTTTAATACGCCAGCAATATGAAGCATATCAAGTAAAACTTTCCGCCATATTTCTGGAGCTGCGTTTTCTGTTTTTGGTAAAACTTCAATGGTTAAATTTCCAACTTGCAAAACACCAACATAATGCCTAAACCGAATTCCATCTGATAAAATCTGATACCAATGATGATTAAGATGGCTTTGATAACGAACCAATGCACGATACTGTCTGGCCGTAAAAACTTGACCAGACCACTCCATCCCTATCCGAATAACTTGATGTTCAAAAACACTAATCTGCATAGTGTGCGAAAGGTAAATATTTGAATTGAAATACCAACTATTATCCGCCTAGAAATTAAAAAAGCTTCAAAAGCCTTAAGAAGTTGTTTAAAAAAAACAAACACATCAAAACTTATTATAATATTTATCGTAATATTTAATAATCAATCAGGTTAGTTCTAATATTAATCAAAAAAGTCAACCACCAAATCTTTAACCTTAGGATCATGAAACATTTATTAACTATTCTCTTTTTTATTATTTCCTTCAGTCCAATCACCGCTCAGGAAATTCATACACTATATTCTATTCCTTCTGAAAAAATGTCTGAAGGACTGACTATCAACAACTTAAGCGCTATCAATTCAAGTAAACTTGACTATTGTCCTATCCCATTCGGTGATGGAATAATTTTTACCAGTGATCGAGTTGAAAACTTACCATGGTATAAGAGATTTTTCTCTAAAAACTACTCTAATATTCTCTATTCCACCAATAAAGGTGGTAATAAATATACCCAACCTTTTAGTATTGCTGGGGAAGTAAATGGAAAGTTTAACGAAGGAGCTGCTAGTATTTCAGGTGATGGTAAAAAAATGTTCTTTACTCGAAATGCTACTAAAAAGAATAAAAATGGTCTTTACGATTTGAATATTTATACTGCTGAATTAGTTGATAAAAAATGGAAACATGTTAAAGAATTAGACTTAGGAGCAAAAAATTCCACCAATTGTCATCCAGCAATATCAAAGGATGGTCGTACACTTTATTTTGCCTCAAACAGACCTGGTGGCCATGGAGGTATGGATATTTATGTAACCTATTTTGTAGAAGGAGAATGGATAACTCCCATGAACCTAGGGCCATCTATTAATAGTAAAAAAACGGAATTATTCCCACAAATTGGACAAGAAGGAGAATTATATTTTGCTTCTGATGCAGGTGATGGTATTGGTCAACTAGATATATGGGTGAGTAAAATTGGTAGTGATGGAACGATGATGAACAAGCAGAATATGGGTGCTCCAATTAATTCTCCAGAAGATGATTTCAGTTTTGTGGTTATGCCTGATAATCGGTCTGGTTACCTAACTAGTAATCGTAAAAACGGTAAAGGAGGAGATGACATTTATAGCTGGGCTGTAACCTTGCCTATGGATATTGAAAAAGAAGAAATGCCTGCAGATGAAAATATTTTTACTAGTATAGAAATCACAGATCAAAATAAAGGATTTTTATCAACGGCATCTTTAACCTTAATAGAAATTTCTTACAAACTGGTAGATGTTCCTAGTTTAAATCAACCCTTTTTTATCAGTAATAATCTTGATCAATCATTGATCGATATGATTGGTAAAAAAATAAATCCAGTAGCTGGTGAATCTATTAAACCATTATATAAAATCAATCCTAATAAGGAATATTTTTTAGTAGCAGATCATCCTGATTTTAAAACTATCCAACAAGTAGTATCTGGAGCAACTTTGATTCAGGATAAATCTTATGCCTTACAATTGACGCCAGTTAATGATGAATACTTGGCATTGGCAGCAAACACACCATCTATTGATCCTGTAAATGGACCAACGGCATCAAGCATAAATACGGTAAATCCTGCTAACCTTCCGACTGCTTCTATTTCCACAGAAGAAACTGCTCCAGTTATTCTTGTAGCAGCTGTTCCTCCAGCTTCAGATGAGGAATTTACTAGCAAAGGTGGAGTAATTCTAGAGACAGATAAAGCAGTTGTGGAAGAAAAAGCTTATTTCCCATTATTTAGTAGTATTTATCATGCCTTCAACAAATACATTCTAAATGATGATACAAAAGAAGAATTATCCGATGTTGTAAGTACCTTACGAAAAGAAATTAATACTACTGTTTTGGTAGAATCACATACAGACAATCAAGGTAGCTCAACCTACAACAAAGAATTATCTCAGCAACGAGCCAACGAAGTAAAAACTTACCTGATGCAAAATGGTATTGAAGAAGGTAGAATTACAGCTATTGGTTATGGAAGTGAACGACCGCTAGTTGAATGTTTAGACGAGGAGGAATGTCCTGAGGATACCCACCAAAAAAATAGAAGAACGGAGATTATACTTACTCGTCCTAAAGAATAATCTATTGAAATATCATTTAAGAATAATGAAGAGCTGCACTAATTAGTGTGGCTTTTTTTATGCTTCCAACGACGATGGGACCACAACCAATATTGGGGTTCTCTTACTATTAATCGCTCTAAACAACGCAAATGGCGATCCGTAATTTCACCTGGAGCCAAACTTTGAGGATCATCGGTTACCAACTCTAACTCAATTTCATAATACCCTCGACGTTGTTTTAGGATTTGTACATAAACTACCGGAATATTATACTTAAGTGCATATCGTTCAGCACCTGGAGCCGTTACTGTTTCTTGATTAAGAAAATTCGTCCAATATAGGTTTTTAGATTTATTATAATTAGGAGATTGATCCGCAATAAAACCGAGTGCCACTAATCTAGGATGCGCTTCTTCATAATATCCAGATAAGCGATCTTTGGTGATTAACTCACTGCCATATCGGCTACGAGAGACGGTAATTTTATCCGTGAAATAGTCGTTTTTCAGTTTTGAAAAAATAGAACTGATTTGATGTTTGAATTGACTTGGAAAACTAATACTGGTAATTTCCCAATTTCCATAATGACTTCCAACAATCACCACTTGCTTTCCTTGATCAAAGAAAGCATCCATTAATTCTGGATTCCGAACCTTACAACGTCGTACCGCTTCTGCTTCAGACATACTAAACATCCGAATGGATTCTACCACTAAATCACAAAGATGACGGTAAAATAATTTTGCTACTTTATGAACTTCAGTATTTGAGTAATTTGGAAACGAATTATTAAGATTCTCTTCCACCACCTTACGCCGATATCCTATTCCATAATAAATTAAATAATAAAAACCGGTGGAGAAAAGATAAAGAATTGGTAGAGGTAATAAGGAAAGAGGCTTGATAAATAAGTAAAATAGCAATCTATTCATAGACAATTAGTTGGGGCAATAATAACAAAAAAAAGTAAGGACGCAAAAGCTGCGTCCTAAACCCCAAAAAACCAAATGAAAATTTTGTGTAATTGAAATTAGGCTGTATTGAAATTATTCTTTGCCGAATTTCAGACCACAAAATAATTTTGTTTGATCAATTTTTATAATATAAGGTTATAATATGGCAAAAAATGGTTAGAACCGTATAAAGCATCGAAAATGAATTCAACGAATCAATAATAATTGGCACTATAACTTAAAAATAGTTTAAATTTTTCTACCTATTTTTGGGTAATAACTGACATTTGCTATTTTTTATAACCCTATTCCTGTTTTTCTTCACTTAAGAACATTATATTTGTATGGTAAACTCACCATTTTTATGGTTTGTTGGCCCTTCTTAACTGTATTCCTTTAAGAAAACTAGGTTCCCAATTCCTAGCAGAAAACAAAATTTTATACTCACCACCAACCCTAATAACCAATTTTTTAAGCAATTGATTATTCACCATAGGAGATGTGAGTAATTCAGAAAAGAATCATTATCAATTTTTATAACTAATAAACTATTCATCAAAGATGAAAAAGATATTTACGCTATTGTGCTTTTTATCCACCTTCGCTCTAGGAGCACAGGTCGACTTCAATGCAAAAGATTTTGTAAATCCGTACGATGGCGTATTCCGCCCGGGTTCTAATCTAGACTTTATTCCTGGTTGGTCAACCATCCAACTCGGTGATCTCGCGGCTGGTAATCCCGATGAAGGAATCTTAGGAGTCGGTGCTAAAACATTAAGACCTGTTCTAGCTGAATCCGTCCTAGAAATTTTTGGATATGATGTCGTAGTAGACGACTTTCAACATTTCCAGTCTTTAGGAATGGATGAATTTACTGCAGTACTTGCCTTTCCAGTTGAATGGCACAAAGATTTCACAGAATATTGTCCAGGTACTCCATCCAATTTATTCGCCAACCTTTACACTCCTATCTGGGATGATGGCGCTAATGGTACTCCTTATAACGATGAAAATTATTTCGCCGCTTATGTTTATAAAACAGTAACTACTTATGATGAGTTTGTAAAGTTCTGGGAAATCTGGAACGAACCTGGTTTTGACTACACGGGTAACAAAGGATGGAGAGGTCCTGGTGATCCACAAGGTAACTGGTGGGACAATGATCCGGATCCTTGTGATTATATCCTTCAGGCTCCTATCCAAAATTACGTTCGAACATTAAGAATCGCTTATGAGGTGATTAAGACTATTTCTCCTAACGATTATGTAGTTACTGCTGGATTTGGATTCCAAAGTTTCTGTGATGCAGTACTTCGAAATACCGATAATCCTGATGGTGGTGCAGTTACAGCTGAATACCCTGAAGCCGGTGGTGCTTATATTGATATTATGGGATTACATAATTATCCGCATATCGATGGAACAACTCGCTTGAGTAATATTGAATTTTTTGAAAGACATTCTGATAGAGCTGCTGAAGGGCTACTTTACCGTCGAGATTTTTTCCAAGAAATTTTTGATAATTATGGTTATGATGGAGTAACTTATCCAAAAAAATTAACCTTATGTACCGAGATGAATGTGCCTAGAGAGTTTGAAGGTAATGATGATGGTCGATACTTTGCCGGTACCGTAGCACAGCGTAATTATATTATGAAAACTTTTGTCACGGCTATCTCCAATGACGTTATCAATTTCCATGTCTTTTCTATTGGCGATAACCCTGGTTCTGGTTTAGGATTTGACAAAATGGGACTTTACGAAGACCTAGAAGATGTGGATCAAGGTGATGAGGAATTGAATGAAGAAGGAATCGCTATGAAAACGACTTCTGATATGTTATGGGGAACCGTTTACGACGATACTCGAACGGCCGAACTAAACCCTCCTGATGGTGTGGAAGCTCACGCATTTTTACGTCCTGATGGCCGTTATGTATATATGTTATGGGCAAGAACTACCATTGATAATTCTGAATTTGCAAGTAAGAATTATAGCTTCCCTAGTAGCTTCGAATACAGTACTTTAGAAAGACGTAATTGGAATTATGCAGTTACTAATTCCACTAGTGAAGAGAATGCTTCTGGCATTGATTTAGACGCTACTCCATTCTTTTTGATTGAACCAAATTCAACCAACGGTACTTTTGTAAGTCTTAACTGTCCTGCAGATATCAGCCTTGAAATTCCTTTTGGAAGTTCAGGACTCAACATAAGCTATAATTTACCAACCACTTCTACTAATTGTACATCTGGAGATGTTACGCTTACTCGAATTGGCGGTCTTTCAAGCGGAAGTAGCTTCCAAATTGGTACCTCAATAGTTCGATACCAAGCAACCAACGATTGTGGACAATCTGCCATTTGTGAATTTAACGTAACCATCACACAAGGCGATCCTGGTCCTCCATCTGGAACTTACTGTACTTCTTCTTCCATGGAGCCTTGGCAGGAATATATTACCAATGTTGCTTTTCAAGAAATCAACAATGCTTCTGGAAAGTGTGATACTGACTGTGGCTATGGTGATTTCACCAACCTAACAGCCAACATCAGCGCAGGAGAAGCATACGGAATTACTTTGACTCCTGGTATCAGCTGGTTTGGTCACGATGCAGATCTTTACTGGAGAGTTTGGATTGATCTAAACGGAGATGGCGACTTTACCGATAACAATGAAAAAGTTTTAGAAATGTATGGTGGTCGTGATGCAGTCAGCGGATCTATCTCTATCCCTAATAATGCTCAAGAAGGAAATTCGAGAATGAGAATTTCTGCTAAAAAGGGTGGCTATGCTACTCCTTGTGAAATCTTCCTTAAAGGGGAAGTCGAAGATTATTCTGTAGTCATTGGCGAAGGAAATACAGGTTGTACTTTAACTGGACAATCTTGTGATGATAATGATGATTGTACTTCAGGTGATGTATATGATGGAAATTGTAACTGTCGTGGTAGTTTCCAAGATAGTGATGGGGACGGTGTTTGTGATTCAGAAGATGAATGCCCTGGATTTGATGACGATGAAGACGATAACAATAATGGTGTTCCAGATGGTTGTGATGGTCCTCTAGGACAAGACTACTGTGATGCTAGCGCAGACGAACCTTGGGAACAATACATTCGTCAGGTAGTAGTTGGTGATATTAATAACTTAAGTGGAAAATGTGATAATGGTTGTGGATATAGTGATTTTACGGATATTTCTACTGATTTAATCATCGGTGATGAATATGATATTGCTTTAACGGCTAAGTATAGTTTTGAAAATCATGATGAGTACTGGAGTGCTTGGATTGACTTTAATGGTGACTTAGATTTTTCTGCAGATGAATTAGTACTATCTCGATTTACTGCAGATTTAGGTTATGGAATTATTACACATACCGTTACAAATATTTTTACCGTTCCTGCCAATTCGGAACTAGGTACTGTTAGAATGCGTGTTGCTTTAAGTCGTGAAGGATTCCCTGCATCATGTGGTGATTTCACTTATGGTCAGGTAGAAGACTATACGATTAATCTTACTTCTGGTACTAGTACAAATGGAATTAATGCTAATAGTAATGCAACCGTTAGAGAAGATATTAACATGGTTGATTTCTCAGACATGCGTCTCTATCCGAATCCAGCAGTTAATTCTATGACTATTGACTTAACCAGTTATGATCAGGTAGAAGGAATTGTAAAGATTCAAGATCAAATGGGTCGAGTTTTAGTTAGTTTCCCACTAGAAAGTCTAGGAGGTGCACGAACAGAAATTGATTTATCCGATCTTAATAGCGGATTATACTTCTTAAGCGTACAACCTAACCAAGGCAAATTGGTTAGTAAGCGTTTTACCCTTATTAGTGAATAAGACTTGATAATTAGCCAGTGGCTTCCCTCTTTCGTAAAATACGTTAGAGGGAAGCCCACTAACTAAAAAATATTGTACAATAGTTTTAAAAAATTGATTAAAACTTGTACCTTTTTTATCTTATTCTTAACTTATCGTTTGTAACTATATTTGCCCCTCAATAATTTCTTCTAGCAGAAAACCCTTTCTGCATAATCTCACCTTTCACCAAAAGCTGATTTTAGTATTTCTTAGACCTTGCCCTAAGCATTGGTTATATCCGAATATCTATTTGGTAATAATACAATACTAGCATACAAGTCTAAGGATAGAATATGCTATATAGCCTCTTCTTTTTAGAATACTAAAATTTTTCATCCCATTTCTGGGAGTTTTGTCACAAATTTAATTGGTATTGGAGGATACCGATTCTTAGATGTAAGTATATCCTTTATCTAATTTTTTTTTAAAAATCTAAAAACATGAGAAAATCCACACCAAAAATGCCAATCAAAAAACAGCATTCTTATGCTTCAAAATCGGTCCACTTTTTAGATTTACTTTATGGTCTAAAAAAACCAGTACTTATTACTTTCCTGACGCTTGCTACTTGTTTATTTTATTCTAACATAGAGGCGCAACAACTATTGATTAATGAATTTATGGCCTCCAATGGAAGTACCAATACCGACGAATTTGGAGATGCGGATGACTGGATTGAAATTTATAATCCAACAGGAAGTTCAGTAAATATTGGAGGATATTATATCACCGATGATTTAGGGGAACTAAATCAATGGCAAATCCCAACCACCAACCCAGGACAGACCACCATCCCTGCTGGCGGTTATCTACTTTTGTGGGCAGATAAAGAGCCAGAACAAGGCGTACGCCATGTTGATATAAAATTAGGATCAGGAGGAGAGGACATTGCATTGGTAAGACCAAATGGCTCTACGATTGTTGATAGTTATACCTTTGGTGAACAAGCCGAAGATATTTCTGAAGGACGTACGCCAAACGGAGGCAGTAATTTTGATTTCTTTGTGCAGCCAACTCCAAATGCTCCAAATAATACCAACCCAGGATTGACCGTAGTAGAACCTGTTAGTTTTTCTATACAAGGTGGTATTTTTAATTCCAGTCGAACGGTTTCCTTATCCACTGCTACAGGGGGAGCGGAAATACACTACACCACAGATGGTTCTGAACCTACTACCAACGACCCTGAATATACTGGGCCCATTACCATCAATTCAAATACACCATTAAGAGCTAGCGCTTTTTTACCGCCTTTTACTGCGAGTAAAGTTAGAACTCAAACTTATTTATTTAATATTTCTCATACCATGCCCGTTGTAGCTTATAGTGGAGATCCAGCTGAATTATTTGATCCAGTGATTGGTATTTATCCAAATTTTGAAGAAGATATTGAGATCGTAGTCAATGCAGAATTATATGAAACCAATGGTACCCAAGGATTCAATATGCTTTTTGAATCAGAAATCCAAGGAACTGGAAGTGCGACCAATGCACAAAAGTCTTTGGCTTTAAAAGCAAAAAACAGTTTGGATGGTGATGTCATTCCTTATGCCGTATTCCCTGATGAAGATTTAGATGAATATCGAAGCCTCCTACTTAGAAATAATGGACAAGATTGGAATATCGCACACTTTCGAGATGCCATGGTTACTAGTTTGGTTAGAAAAATTGATGACGTAGATAATGCAATAGAAGAACCTATTATTTATGGTCAAGCAGATCGACCCTGTATCGTTTATATCAATGGTGAATATTGGGGTATGCATAATCTTAGAGAAAGAATGGATAAACGATATATCAAAAATAGATTTGATCTAGATGATAATGAAATTGATTTTTTAGAAAACGAATTTGAAGTAAGAGAAGGAGATTTTGCAGAATGGGATGATTTCGAAGACTTTTTTATTAATAATGATCTTTCAGATGATACAAAATTTGCGGAATTAACAGCGCAATTAGATCCAGATCATTATCGTGATTATATTGTGTTTAATGTTTTTGTAGACAATGCTGATTGGCCAGGAAATAATAATCGATATTGGAAGAAAAGAGATAGTGATGAGACTTGGAGATGGATGACTTGGGACTTAGATTTTTCCTTTGGATTATTTGATTTAAACCAACCATTTAATAGCGCTTATTTTCAAGGAAACTCACTTGAACGACTTTTAAATCCAACCGATTTTTTATGGCCAAATCCAAGATGGTCAACGAATTTATTTAATAATATGTTAGAAAATGATCAATGGCGATACAGTTTTATCAACCGGATGGCCGATCAATTAAATGTGCTATATACGCCAGCGCGAATGAACAGTCGTATCACAGAATATCGAAATGCCTACGCGGCAGAAGTTCAAGACCACCACAATCGATGGACCGGTGGTTTTCAGGTCTGGGATGAAAATGTACAAAAACTTAGAACTTTTGCAAATGGTCGCCCAAATGTAGTTCGAAATCATTTCATTGCTGAATTTAATGAAATTTCTGGAACTACCAACATTACCGTCAACCTCAACCCATCTAATCGAGGGGAAGTTGCTTTTAGCACCGTGAACGTAGATAACGCTTCTTTTACGGGTACTTATTTCCGTGGAATTCCGATTCCTGTTCAAGCTTTTCCAGATCGAGGTTATGTATTAAACAGCTGGTCTGGGGCGCTGAATGGAGATAATCCTTTAGAATCTTTAACGGTATTTGGAGGCAATAGTAACATTACTGCAAATTTCATAAAAGGATCTACTTCTACCCAACCAATTGTGATCAATGAAATAAATTATAATTCACCTGATAGTCCAAATCCAGAAGACTGGGTAGAATTACATAATCCAAACAATAGTTCGGTTAATATTTCTGGATGGTATTTTGAAGATGAAGGAGATAACTTTTTTGGGTTACCAAAGAATACCATTATTCCTGCTAATGGATATTTAGTACTTGCAGAAGATTTGGAAAGTTTTCAATCTGTCTATCCAAATGTTACGAATGTGATTGGTAGCTTCGGTCAAGATCCACGTGGTTTTGGGCTCAGCGGAGGTGGAGAATTAATCACCTTGAAAAATGCCAATGGCGTTCTAATTGACGAAGTGGAATACGATGATAAAAGTCCTTGGCCTACGGAACCAGACGGTGACGGCCCTACCCTTCAATTGATCGCACCTGGACTAAATAATGCACTTGCATCTAGTTGGAAAGGAACTCCAGCTACTCCAGGAGCTAATAACGGCACCACAAATGGGCCACAAAATCAGACAATTAATTTCTTAGCAATTAGTGATAAAAATACGAATGCTAATCCTTTTACGATCACCGCAAACGCTACCTCGGGACTACCCGTTAATTTTGTAATTATTTCTGGTCCAGCTTCCATCAGTGGAAATACCATTACCTTGAATGGCAATACAGGTACTGTTCAAGTACGCGCTCGCCAATTTGGAAATGGCCAATGGAATCCAGCTCCTACGGTTGATAGAACCTTTAATGTAACCAATAACTCAACCAACGGAGATTGCGACGATATCAGTTGGACGACCACTTCTAATAGTATTACCATTTCAGGGGTTAATTCTCCCAACCATATTGTAAAATTATTTGGAGCTACTTATAATACCATTTATAATTGCACGAATTGTGCAATTCCTGTTACACTTGAAAATTTAGCGAATGAAGTGCATCATATCGATGTTCAACTTTACA
>JALZUU010000527.1 GCA_023300665.1 Saprospiraceae bacterium
CTTCAGAAGTTGAGATTTCTTCTTTCGATCTATGTAATGGTATTGTACAGTCTTTATTAGTAAGCCCAAGTTTAGGTGACGGACAATCTAGTCCTCCAGTTGGTGCTGAAAACGGAGACGAAGCTGCTTTCGATTGTGATGATTTAGGAAGTAGTAATCCTGTTGATTACTGGTTACAAGATGGAGCAGGAAACTGGTCTTATGTAACTATTAATGTTAATGTTGTAGATCCTCAAGGATTCTGTACGAATGGTACTGCTACTGCTTCTGTTGCTGGTACAGTTGCTACTGAAGAAAACGAAATGGTTGATAATACAACGATCTCTGTTGACGGAAGTGCTACTACTATGCCTGCTGATTTAGTAACTGGTACTGATGGTGCTTTTGCTTATGACTTAGAATTAGGTCAAAACTATAGCATCGCTGCTGCTCGTAATGACAACCCGTTAAATGGTGTAACTACTTACGATTTAGTATTATTAGGACAACACTTGTTAGAATTGAATACTTTGGATTCTCCTTACAAGTTAATTGCTGCTGATGTTAACGGATCTGGTTCTATTACTTCTTTGGATATGATTGCTCTACGTAGATTAATCCTTTTCATTGATACTGAATTAGCTTCTAACACTTCTTGGAGATTTGTTGATGGTGAGTATGTATTCCCTAATACTGCTAACCCATTCACTACTACTTTCCCTGAAGCAATCAATTATAACGACCTTGCTAGTGGCCAATTGGCTGACTTCGTAGCTGTTAAAATTGGTGACTTGAACGCAAGTGCTGCTGCTAACGCATTAGCTGCTGGTGATACTCGTTCTTCTGACGAATTAGTATTCAACATAGAAGATGCTGCTGTAGAAGCTGGTGAAACTTATACTGTTGACTTCAAAGCTGCTGATTTCGATCAGATCGCTGGTTACCAGTTTACTTTGAACTTCGATGCTAACGCTGTTGAGTTTGTTGACTTCGAAGCTGGTGCTTTAAGCAGTTTAACTGCGGATAACTTCGGTTTCCACATGTTGAACGAAGGTGTAATCACTACTAGCTGGAATGCTGCTAATGCAGTATCAGTAAGTAACGATGAAGTATTATTTAGCTTAACTTTCACTGCTAAGGCAGCTACTAAAGTAAGCAAGGCATTAAACATTGCTCAGACTTCTGAGTATACTTCTGCTGAAGCTTATAACGAAGCTGCTGAGTTGTATGATCTAACGATCAACTTCAACACTGCTGACAACGCTTTATTCCAGAACCAACCTAACCCATTCAGAAGTGAAACGGTTATTGGTTTTGAATTAGCTGAAGCTGCTGCTGCTACCGTAACTGTTTACGATGTAGCTGGTCGCACAATCAAGCAGTACAAAGGTGATTTCGCTAAAGGGTACAATAGTCTAACCATCAACCGTTCTGAATTGAGTGGTTCTGGTGTACTTTACTACCAGTTAGAAACTGCTGATTTCTCTGCTACTAAGAAGATGATTCTTGTAGACTAATCAATAGTTCTCAAATTTCCGAACGCTAAACTTCGTGGATACTTCGGTATCCACGAAAATTAGCTCCCAATGGGACAAAGATTTTTATGCTTTGAAATCGGTTTTTGGGATGGCCTCTTCCCGACTTAAGTCGGGAGGGGGCTTTTTTTTTAATAAAAATATTATTTATTTATATTAATAATGTATATTTGTGAATCTTTTATAACCAGAAACTGTTTAAAGGTTCTCAGAAGAGACAAAGATAAGTGTTGATAATCAATGACTTGTCTGTAGTCATTTTACATTAATTTTAAACAGCTTCTCAATTATTAATCAGTCTTTTAATAAAAGATTAACAGGGATATTAAAAAAAACTTAAATATTCGAATTTTTTTTTGCTAAAAATCTTTTGAATTCTAATTAAGTTTATATCTTTGTAGCTGAGTATAGTTTAAAAGCACTATCATTTTTATAATAATTCCCATGAAAATAGTGATAAACGAATAGATTTAAACCTATTCATCCCAACAACCTATCGTTATTCTCATACCCAACAACCGTATTAAATTAACCACTATATAGGTGGTTTTAATTCCGATTTTACATCGGAAGGCAATTTTTTGATGCATTCTTGTATCGAAAGCTTGCGGTTATGTAATTCAATTGTGATCAAATTTTTAAAAACTATTATTCTCATGAAGAGAGCCATACCAGCTTCTTTTCTTATTAGACTCAATTCATAGTTTTATGAATTTTATTTAGCCTTTCCTTATGAAAGGCTATCGTTGTTTAGGTTTCCTAGCAGTTTAAATACATTGTTAGGAGTGAGTTTTGTTTGTCTAATTTTAATAGTAGTAGATAACAACCTTAATTTTGATAATTTACTGTTTTGACAGTTCAATTATATATTTTTATTAAACTATTTTTTCTCAAATTTTTATTATTTAACCTAAAATTTTCATCTCATGAAAAAAACAATGCTAGAAAAAAAGCGGATGCTTTTGAGTATGCTTACCCTGGTTGCATTCCTATTCGTAGGGATATCTGGAGTAGCGGCTCAAGAATCTGACTTGGAGCGATTACAGACGAGAGTCGAGAGAATCAATGTGGACGTGCAAACACTTCCTGATTCTGCTAAAAAGACGTACTACACAGACCTAGTTGTGTACTACAACGCAATTATCGAAGACGTTGAGCAAAACAATGTTCCTTACATTCGAGCGGTAAAAGCAAACATCTCTTTGATGCCAGTTGGACCGGAAGGAACAAGAATCTCTTCACACATACCAGTAGCCGCAAGGATAACTGAGTAGATTTTTAAAAATTTCAAAACTATAATAATGAAAAAAATATTTAACTTATTACTATTAGTTGTGGGTATGTTTGCCATCACTACTGCATCTGCGCAGTGTGATTATACCCTAGAC
>JALZUU010000528.1 GCA_023300665.1 Saprospiraceae bacterium
TATTATATATTGTAATTGTATTACTTATTAGTATTAATTTCTGAAACTATAATAGATCAGGTTTAATTGAATAATGGTAAATAATGACTAAAACTAAACTCTATTATTAAATTTTTTGATTTCTAAAATCAACAAAAATGTTACAAAAACTGAGAAGCATTTAATTTAGAGCAACATGCTATAGAATTACCGACTTGGAATCTTTCTTCATTACCTAATTTACCGAACTATCGTCTTGGACCTGCACCAGGATCAGATACTTGTCAATTAGTGACTAGCACCTTCATTCCTCAAATATCGAAATCGGAGGTTAAACTACATCCTAATCCTGCTTATGATATCATCACCATATCGACTGATTCAGAAGAAAGGACGATCGTCTTAAATATTTATAATGAATTAGGACAAAAGGTATTGTCAAAAACCATATCACCATTTTATGACGAGGCAAAAATTGACATCAACCATTTAGATTCAGGGCTTTATTTTTGGAAAATAAACGATCGTAAAAACCAAGAATTAGGAATGGGTAAACTTATAAAGTTAGATAGGAACTAGTAAAAAGAGATCTTAGCAGGAGAACACTTTTATATTTTACAGATGAAACGGAGTAATTAAATTCATTCGCTAATTGTTTAATTGAACCAACAGAACGCATAGATTCAATAATCTAAACTCTAATATCATAAGGATATAGGTAAATCAATGGATACTCCTTTACTCCTAAGTTACAACTTCATACCATATTATAGGTTACATCATTACGATAAGTGACACCTCGTGGTAACGCACTTATCTTTGATCAATACGCTTCGCTAAAATGTGTTTAGAGAATGTTTACCTCCTAATTATTGCCCAAGATATGTACAAGCACACAAAAAGAAAGCCGCTGACAGTATCTATCAGCGGCTTATTTATTCTCAAAAAGATTAATCTATGATGACTACTCTTTTGGTGCTAATTTCATTATTTGCAGAAATTGCTCTTACCAGATATATTCCAGAGCGAATCTTTGTACGATTTAATGGTACTACCATTCTACTGATATTATCAATGTTATAATATTGTACCACTTTACCTGTTATATCAATCAGCTCAACTCGATTAGTTGGTTGAGCAAAATCTAATACAAAGTCTCTCTTTGTTGGATTAGGAGTGATATTAAAATCATACGCTTTTGAGTAATCAGTTAACTGAAACGATTTATCTTCACTTTTCTTGCCCGCTTGTTCTATTCCTAATGTTGTAAATTCAATAGGCGTACTTACTGACATGGTTCTTATTCCAGGAACCGCCCCACCACAAGGTCCTAATACTACTCGAACTAAAGCAGTATAAGATGTTGAAGGTTCTAAGTTAGTTAATTTACCTTTAGAGGCGTAATTACTAGTTGGTTTAAGTTCATCGACAGTATTCAAGCCGTTTTCATTTGCAGGATTTGAAGAAACAGACATATTTGTCTCCAAATTATTCTCGTCGAAATTGGAAGTTTTTTCAAAGAAAATTTCATAATCATCGTAGATTAGATCATTGTTATCGTAAGAAGGCATCCAATTCAAAATTGCTTCAGTAGTGGTAACTTTTGAAACGCCGATATTATTTGGTGGATTTAAAGAACTGATTGCTCCGCCACCACCACTGTTACAAGATTGTTCTTCTCCGCAAAAACGAATGGCAGGAATCCTTGCCTCTTCGTGAATTTTTGTAAACCTCAATCCTTTAACAATAATAGGACGGACAGACCAACTATCCCAGACTCTTACCCCATTGGTATGCAAAATCGTCAAGTCTCTCCATTCATCACAGGAACAGGTATTATACTGAACTTGCATATCTCCAATACCAAAACCATCAAACCAATGAATAGCGTTAATCCTGTATGCTTCTGGGAAATTCACCTCAAACCAATTTTCAGCATTGGGTCCATATTCCTGATAAAAATTTGCATTTGGATCAATTTCTTGTTCTAGTATATTGCAAGACGACTCACCATCTTTAAGTGAAGCAATTACATTATTAAGATTATTTCCAGTATAAGGTGTATTCACCCAATCAGATTCTACGTCAATTAGGCAATCATCTGTTGGACATCCTCCTACTATTCCTTCTGTCCACATAGAAGCCAAGTCATTATCAGCATCACAGGGGTCAATGTTAGCAGTCATATTACCAAATATATCTGTAGGTATTACCCAAAACCAATATTCCTCTCCCGGTTCTAAGCCAAATATTGAAGAAACTGTTCCTACAGAGTTGTCATAGTGTAAATGAATAACCTGAGTATTTTCATTACCCCCTCCTGCATTTGTGATATCGATACTTAAACTTAAATCAAACTCATTCCAATCATCTGTTGGATCACCATCATTAACGGCCAAAGCCATTTCCGATTGTCTTGCGTAATAAATCGAATATCTAGCAGGCAAATTGGGGATGGGTCCTGTTCCTGGAAATCCAATACCATCATTAACGGCCCGATAACTCAACATTACACCATCACAACATACAGAGGTTACTGAAAAACGATCCGGATTCATAGTCGTTACCCCAATGTTTTCACCAAATGGATATTGCTCATTTACTACTATAAAAACAGGTGTTTCACTAACAGGTATATTTAAAAAAGTATTGTTAGATATATCACCTAGATCTGTTCTTACTCCTTGCTCCGAAGGTTCTTGTAATTCTACTAAGGTAGCATTGTCAATTTCTACATTTGCTTGAGTAATTTCCAAATCCATACTGTATGCAACATCATTAGACGTTGGACTCCAAATCGCGTACACCTTGTTGTTTCCTTGCGTGTAAGTATATACTCTTGGTGGAATCATAGTAGGATTAGTAGAGTTAGAAATTTCGAACTCATCCTGCTCATTATACGAAAGATCGCCTATCAAATTTCTGGTGGTCATCACGTAATACCAAAGCTTTTTAGGATTGCCGTGGTCATCTAGTAATCCAGAACTACTATACGAATTCGTTCCCAGCGTCTGGTCATTGGTCAGATTAAAAATAGTTGCCCTATCCACTAAGCCAGTAGCCGAAATCTCCAGTACAGATCGAATCGTCCAATCGGCCTGTACCGATTGTCCATCCCGGCAAGGATCACCATAATTGGGTACATTTACACCGGAAGTTTCCACCGTTGAATTTTCCGAATCATATCCAAATTCTGTATACCAGACTTCGATATCGTCCAAAGCTAAAGAAGTATTTGCTTCTAAGTTAGTCATAAACCAGCCGATCTTTTGCTGCAATAAATCAGCTTCGGGACTAACCGCGTCACCTGCTATATTAATGGGTACCGCATTTAAATCATTATAAATATTTTCGTCAAAACTTGTTTTATCAATTGAAGTAGCACTCAACTCCGTAGAATAATGGTGGAAATTAATTACATCAAATGGAATAATAGGACCCTCTACAAAACCATAATTTCCATTTGGTTGCCGATTTGCTTCAAACCAGGCGACCATTCTTTCTATATAGTTTCCACGTAAATCGGCCAGACCAGCCAAAACATATTCCATCTCGGGGTCTGCGTTTACAGCACCGTAAAACGCTTCTTCATTCGTGATTTCTGAAATTTTAAATGCTGGACTTTTACCATGTCCATCGTAAGTCGCTGATACTAAAGCAGCATATTGTTCAGGAGCCAAGTACCAATAAGTAATGGCATCCATCGGGTTCTGGTTCTGTGCCATAACATCGTCTTGACTGTCGTACCAGGTTTTATCTGGTTCGTTATTAGGTTCCACAAAATCGGTGCGCATCTGTCCAGTTTTTGGTGATTCATTAGGGTCTATATTATTTTTAATAAAATTCATCACATACTGTCCTTCTTGATCTCTTGAGGTATGGCCATATCTCGCACTATAAAGTGTTATCCATTTGGAAAGTGCCAAATAGATTGCTGGATCGGTAGCATCTGGTATCTTACTTAAATATTCAGTTCCAGGAACTTGGTTTAAGGGAACATCAAGGCCGTTCATCCCTGGCGTACAAATTGGTTTTTGTTCCATAAACCTAGCATCAAATGGAAAATTCTTATAACCATACATTTCAGGATGTACCCCTTTTAAAGAAGGAATTACTCGATGTGCCATATTTTCGTAAAAGAGATCAAAACTATACAAGTCCGAACCATCTTTAGAAGGATCCCACGAGAGATTAAATTCCG
>JALZUU010000529.1 GCA_023300665.1 Saprospiraceae bacterium
AATTTTCAGGTGACCCATAATTTCAAAAGTGGATTGGAGATTTATGTAGGAGTTGAGAATCTTACTGGTTTTCAGCAGGACACGCCGATTTTAGGCGCTTCCGAGCCGTTTGGGCCTCATTTGGATGCCACACATGCTTATGCTCCGATAACTGGGCAGATGGGATATTTGGGGGTGAGGTGGGGATTTTAGAGGAAGGGTAATTAATAATGTTTTAATGAAGAATTAATAATGCGCTTTTGGTGTGTATCGTTGAGGTTAAGGGGTTGAATTTTGTATATCTTTTTAAAAAAAATAATGGGAAGCCACTTGCATGAAGGGCTTCCCATTATTTGGTAAAAAAGTGCTTGTTGCTAAAAAGCTTTAGCGTTTATATTTAGATTTTACTGAACAATAATTTTTCGAATTTCTTCTTTTGCTCCGTTCCCAACTTTAACTAAATAGAGACCAGAAACCCAATCATTGGTTGGTAATACAATCGTATTTTCTCCAGACGCTATATTTCTTTGTTGGTTTAAAACTAGGCTTCCGGTTTGATTATAAACTTCAATAAAAATATTTTCATCCAAATTGGTATTGATGTTTAAACTTACCTCAGCATCTTTTACAGGATTAGGATAAATTGTTCCTATTTCGAATCCATTCTTTAAGTCTAAATGAGCGTTAACCACTTTAGAGTATTCAAAACTATTATCCAAATCAATCATTTTTAAGCGATAAAAATAGTCCGTCCCTTTTGTAACTTCTAGATCTTTGAATCCATAATTCGTCGACACTTGTGCTTCACTGCCATCTTCCCATCCAATCGCTTCAAAAGTTCTACCATCAAGGCTTCGTTGAATTTCGTATCCAGCAAAATCTAGCTCGCTTTCTACGGTCCAGTTTAACGCTATATATTCATTATCAACAGGTTGAGCATTGAAGGATCGTAATTCCACGGGAAGACTAGAAATTAAAGTAGAACCTTCTACAATAGAGACCAATTGATTTACAGCCACATCTTCCAGTTTATCCACATTTCCTCTAGGCCATCGAACAATTAGAGAATCTATCACCGTAGTTCCTCCTAAACCGAAATGCGTATAATCAGAATTTTGAGCTAGGTAAGCCATAGCAGTGTGTGTATAACGCACTCTTTTTTGACCATTAACATATACTTCTATCCAGCAGCTAATTCCATCTCGATTACTCGTAACTCCTTCTAAATGAACTTTCAACCAACTACTATTGTTCGTCTCTTGATTTTCCCATAACATAACATTAGCAGCAGCGTTATTACTCACCGCAATATCTAATTTTCCATCATTATTAATATCACCAATTGCATTTACAAAACTAGTGACATTATCAATACCTCCAAGACCATTACTAGCCACTAGTGGTTCAACAAAGTTTCCATCTCCAAGATTCACATAAAATCCATTAGGAGCGCTTGTCGTAAGACTACAAACGTATAAATCTAGATCCGTATCATTATCATAATCAAAAAAGTTACCTCCCCAACCAATTCGAGGACCAAAAGCTACACCACGGCTAACAGCCTCGTTTGTAAACGATCCATTATCATTCATCAATAGACTAGAAAAGTTTCCATTGCCTACATTCGTCACATAAATATCTAAATCTCCATCATTATCAACATCACCAGCCCCCGTATTCATCGCCCAGATAGCTACGTCCGCTCCAGAGCCAACACTAACATCTGTCAGTGAACCTCCATTATTCTTATAAAGAACATTAGGATATTCTTCTCGATCATTTGCTACATACAAATCGGGTGTTAAATCATTATCATAATCAAGAAAGATACTACAAAAACTTTGTCGAGTTCCCCCAGCAGTACCAGGTGTAGTAACATCCGTAAACGAAGTCCCATTATTGTTTTTATAAAGATAATTAGGATGAGGCATGTCAGTGCTACCAAGACCATAATTAGTTATATAAAGATCCAACCAACCGTCGTTATCGAAATCTCCAAAATTGGCCCCGTAAGTTCCATGGTCTTTATACTCATCAGATACAGGCAATCCAAGCATCGCAGTAACATCTGTAAACATAAAAGAGCCATTATTACGATATAGTCGATTAATATCTGTGTAAGCAGTTACAAACAGATCTTTATCTCCATCATTATCAAAATCAACCCACAATGCTTGTTTTGTTTCAGCTGTATTAGCAGGAATGGAAGGAAAGATTTCGATAAATCCTCCATTACTATCGTTTTCAAAAAATCGTAAATTATCGCCTAGTTGGGTACAAAAAGTCAAATCATCAAAGCCATCTTGATTAAAATCGGCAAAACTAATACCTCCTCCTCCTTCAAAACCGCTTGCTCCATAGGCAAAGTTCATACCGTTCGAGCTGGCAACTTCAGAGTAGGTTTGTCCAAAAAGTAAATTAAAAGAAAACATTAGTGCAAAAAGTAGATTTTTTTTCATGAGGTAAAAATTTGTAATATGTTAAAAAATGCAAAATTCGTGAGAATATTACTTATTCCTTGTCGGTAGTTGAGAAGAGAGAAAATTCAAATATAATTGAGCTTCTAGGATAGGGGTAGATAGGTAATTGGGTATATAAAGGTAAAGATAAATGTTTAAATTATCAATATAAAAAGATCTATTTTATTGAAAATATTCAAAAACAGCTAAAGAAGCTTTTCAAAATAATGGAAGCTGTTTAAAAATAAAGCACATAATACTAGACATTTGCGGGTTTGATCCTACTCTTTTAGGAGACTGGGAGGCAGCAAATGTCCAGTAGTATGATAAGCCGGATTAGGTATTTAGTCCCCGACGTACAAGCTTGTCCACCGTTACGCAAACAGCTAGAATTAATCTCAACCTTCATTTTTGAACAACTTTAATTTCTTAATTTTCTTTTTTTTGAAAAACCACAAAGAAAGCACTATTTTTAACCTCCCAATAAATTCAATAACCAACGCTACTTTTTAACCAAATACTCAACAAATGACCTTAAAAATTAAAGACTTTAAACACTATAAGAAAGTATATGCAGATAGCGTAGCCAATCCAGAAAAATTCTGGGCCAAGATAGCGAAGACCTTTACCTGGCGAAAACCATGGAAAAAAGTATTAGAAAATGATTTTCGGACCCCGGCCGTTAAGTGGTTTGTTGGTGGAAAACTCAATATCACGGAAAACTGCTTGGACCGTCACCTAAAAACACAAGGCGATGAAACGGCCTTTATCTGGGAACCCAATGATCCTAGTCGACCTTTTGTCACTTATACGTATAAAGAATTATATCAGGCAGTTTGTCAAACAGCCAATATGCTCAAATCCAAGGGGATCAAAAAAGGAGATCGAGTTTGCTTTTATATGCCGATGGTTCCAGAACTGACGATTGGTGTACTTGCCTGTGCAAGAATTGGTGCTATTCACTCAGTGGTCTTTGCAGGATTTTCAGCAAATGCGCTGGCTGATCGGATCAAAGATGCTACTTGTAAAATGGTCATTTGTTCTGATTATAATGCCAGAGGAAGTAAAAATATTCCAGTCAAAAAAGTCGTAGATGATGCACTAAAGATGAAATGTGATAGCATCGAAACGGTTATCGTCCATCAGAATACAGGCGAGAAAGTCGCCATGAAAAAAAATCGAGATGTCTACTGGCATAAAGCGATTGAGGGACAATCTAAAAGTTGTCGAGCCACACAAATGGACGCCGAAGATCCATTATTTATTCTCTATACTTCTGGTTCTACTGGAAAACCAAAAGGGGTTGTGCATACTTGTGGAGGTTATATGGTGTATACCGCTTTTTCTTTTCAGAATGTTTTCCAATATGAAAAAGGAGATGTTTATTGGTGTACTGCTGATATTGGTTGGATTACAGGACACTCATATATTATCTACGGTCCCCTACTTTCGGGTGCAACGACGGTGATGTCTGAGGGAGTACCTACGTATCCTGATGCAGGTCGTTTTTGGCATATTTGCGAAAAGCATAAAGTTAATCAATTCTATACCGCACCAACTGCGATCAGAGCCTTGATGGCAAAAGGGGATCATTGGCCTTCGCATTATGATTTAAGCAACTTAAAAGTATTAGGAACGGTTGGTGAACCGATCAACGAAGAAGCTTGGAATTGGTATAAGGAAAAAATTGGAAAAAATACTTTACCCATCGTTGATACTTGGTGGCAGACTGAAACGGGCGGAATTATGATTTCTGGATTAGGAGACCTATCTCCACAGAAAGCAACTTTTGCGGGTTATCCTTTGCCTGGTATTCAGCCTTGCTTGATGACGGCGGAAGGAAAAGAAATCAAAGGTAATGGTAAGGAAGGATTACTATGTATAAAGTTTCCGTGGCCGTCGATGATCCGTACGACTTATGGAGATCACGAGCGGTGCCGACAAGTTTATTTTTCAGCTTTTGATAATATGTATTTTACAGGCGATGGTGCTCGACGAGATAAAAAAGGGATGTACCGAATTATTGGAAGAGTGGATGATGTGATCAATGTTTCTGGACATCGAATGGGAACCGCCGAAGTAGAAAATGCCGTTAACGAGCACGATAATGTCATCGAATCTGCGGTGGTCGGTTATCCTCATGATATCAAAGGACAAGGAATTTTTGCCTACATTATTCCTAATAAAAAAGTAACCAACGAAGCGGCTTTTATTAAGGAAATCCGAGCCGTTGTTACCAAGGAAATTGGACCGATCGCTAAACCAGATCAAATCCGCGTTGTTTCAGCTTTACCAAAAACAAGAAGTGGAAAAATTATGCGAAGGATTTTGCGTAAAATTGCTTCTGGTGATACGAAGAATTTGGGTGATACGAGTACTTTGTTGAATCCGGAGGTGGTGAAGGAGTTGTTGCGGAAGAAGTAAGAGCGAGCAGGGGCGTTTTGCAAAACGCCCGTACTCGCCCGTACACACCCGTACCACCACATGTAACGAAGAAAAAAAGAAAAAAAAATGGCAGATAAAAAATTTTGGGATGGATCGAAGCAATATTTGTGTGACCGAGAATTGGCGCAATCGTTTCATATTGCACGGACTTTGGGGATGCCTTTATTGATTGAAGGAGAACCGGGAACAGGAAAGACGGAGTTGCCTTTGCAGTATGCGGCAGATCAGAAGCTCGATCTATTTGTATACCCGACGGGATCAAAAAGTAATGTAGATCAATTCGTGGCGCGATTTGATCATGTCAAATATTTGCGGGATTCACAGATTGAAATATTGAATGCTCAACGAAGTGAAAAAGGGTTAAAAACTTCTCTATCCACAGGTGGTCGTGATCCTGAATCTTTAGCCGATTATGTGGTAAAAGGCCCTGCGGCAATGGCTTATAGTACGCCCCACTCTGTTTTATTGATTGATGAAATTGATAAGGCGCCTAGAGAATTTCCAAACGATTTATTATATGCGTTGAGTCATCGACGTTTTGTGATGCCGGAATCGGGAGAGGTCATTGAAATCTCAGAAGACGAGATGCCAGCAATTGTCATAACTTCTAATCGAGAACAGGAATTACCTACGGCTTTTAAGGGACGATGTATTTATCACTATATCAATTTTCCGGAGGCGGATATGATGCGCGAAATTGTGAGTAAGCATTTTCCAAAAGTAGATAATTCAATCGTAGATACGGCTTTGGATGTTTTTTATCATCTACGGAGAATCGGCCTTGAACGTGCTCCTACCACAAGAGAATTACTTAATTGGTTAAAGTATGTTAAACAGTTTTCTTCTAAAGAAGCAATTGATAAAATTCAAGCGCTCGAAGGTGTCGGTACTTTAATTAAGACACAAACGGATCTAGAGAAAATACAAAGAATGATTTTGAATAAT
>JALZUU010000530.1 GCA_023300665.1 Saprospiraceae bacterium
TTTAATCCAATCTTTTCCATCACTTTGATCGATGGTTTGTTGGCGCGAACGGCGACAGCGATAATTTTAGGAATTTTTAAAACTTGTAAACCAAATCCTAAAGCAGCTTGTGCACCTTCGGTAGCAAGTCCGCGCCCCCAATAAGCAGGATCTAATCGCCAGCCGATATCGGTCGCAGGCGTAAAACGAGATTCGTATTCTTGATAGGCTAATCCAATAAATCCAATCATTTTTTTGTCTTTTAAATGATCAACTGCAAAGTAAGTATAGCCGTGCTTTTCGTAGGATTTTTGTGCGCGCTCAATAAAGGCTTTGGTCTCCGCTTCAGTTTGGGTGGAAGGAAAATAACGCATCACTTCTGGATTGGCATTGATGGCAGTCATCGCAGGAAGGTCGTCCATCGTCCAGGGGCGAATACCGAGGCGAGCGGTTTCGATCAGAGGATGGATTTTTTGATGTGCGGATTTTTTGATATGCTTGTAGATTTGCGGATTATTTGATTGGTGGATCTGCAGATTTCTTGATGTGCGGATTTTCTGATTGGAGAATTGGTGGTCTTATCAACAATTTTTTGCTATTAAGACCACCGATTAACCAATAATCGATCAACTAAACTATAGTAAAGTTTTAAATCGTGGGCGCTTTGGTGCTACGTCTCCTAATCTTTCTTTCTTGCTTGCTTCGTAATCACTAAAGTTTCCTTCATAAAATACCCAATTACCATCATCTTCGTAAGAAAGAATATGCGTTGCTAAGCGATCAATAAACCAGCGATCGTGCGAAACGACTAGGACACAACCGGCGAAATTTTCGATGGCTTCTTCGAGTGCTCGTAAGGTGTTGACATCAATATCGTTGGTCGGCTCATCCAGTAAAATTACGTTACCGCCTTCACGTAAAGTGATCGCTAAGTGTAGTCGGTTTCGTTCTCCACCGGAGAGTACGCCTACTTTTTTCTGTTGGTCACTGCCGCCAAAATTAAAGCGGCTTACATAGGCACGGGCGTTGACTTCCGTCGTTCCAACTTGAATGATTTCGTTGCCTTGGCTAATTACTTCGTAAATTGTTTTGTCTGGCACCAAGTCTTTATGGCTTTGATCTACGTAAGCAACTTGGACAGTTTCACCGATGCTAATTTCTCCACTATCTGGTTTTTCTTCGCCCATGATCATCCGGAAAAGCGTAGACTTACCGACCCCATTGGGACCGATGATTCCAACAATTGCATTTTTAGGAATTTTAATGTTTAAATTTTCCATTAAAATCCGATTGTCAAAAGACTTGGTGACATTTTTTATATCAATCACTTGATCACCGAGTCGCGGCCCAGGTGGAATAAAGATTTCTAGCTTTGCTTCTTTCTCTTTGACTTCGGCGTTATTTAGATTATCGTAAGCATTCAAACGTGCTTTACCTTTTGACTGACGGCCTTTAGAATTCATTCGAGACCATTCTAATTCTCGACGTAGAATCTTTTGACGTTTAGATTCTGCTTTTTCTTCGTTGGCGAGTCGGTTGGCTTTTTGTTCTAACCAACTACTATAATTTCCTTCCCATGGAATTCCTTCTCCACGATCTAATTCAAGAATCCAACCTGCTACATTATCCAAGAAATAACGATCGTGCGTCACGGCAATAACGGTACCTGGAAAAGATTTTAGGAACTGCTCTAACCAATGGACACTCTCGGCATCCAAGTGGTTGGTAGGCTCATCCAATAGCAAGATATCCGGCTTGGACAATAACAATCGACAAAGTGCTACTCGACGGCGCTCTCCTCCTGAAAGAACTGAAACCTTCGCATCATCCGGTGGGCAACGAAGTGCGTCCATTGCTACTTCGAGGGTATGATCTAATTCCCAAGCATTGAATTGGTCCATTTTTTCGAGCCACTCGCCTTGCTCTTCGATGACCTTCATCATTTCCTCGTCGCTCATTGGTTCGGCAAGTTTAGCAGAGACGGCTTCGTAGGCCGTTACGACATCTACGATATGCTGTACCCCTTCTTGTACGATTTCTTTGACGGTTTTTTCAGGATCGAGTTCTGGTTCCTGGGCGAGGTAACCGATTTTATACTCTTTATCAAAGGTGACATTTCCTTGGATATTATCGTCGAGTCCGGCGATAATTTTTAGCAAGGTAGATTTACCGGATCCGTTAAGACCGAGTACACCGATCTTGGCTCCATAATAAAAGGATAACCAGATATTTTTTAGAACAGTCTTACCAGCGGGATAGGCTTTAGTGACGCCTTCCATGGCAAAGATTACTTTTTTGTCAGACATGGTATGTTTTTGTTAGTGATGTTTATTGTTGTGTGGTAGAGATGAGTCATGAATCATCTTTACTGAATCATCTCTACAACGCAACAAAAATAAGAAAAGATGGGGAAGGGAGGGAATTTTTTTTGAATAGGAAAAATTTCTGAAGAAGGGTCGACAGAATTATTAAATATCTTCCCTTTTTCTGAACAAGAATACGGTCTTAAGTGAAGACTTCCTCCTAAATCTTCAACAATCTTTTATGTTGACCACTGAAATAAAATTCTAGGTCTTCTATGTTGATTTTATTTTTAAACTTTATTTCAATTTTTCTGGTAGCGGTTTCGTGAGCATCTAAGGATATTTCTGAGCCCCAAAATGAAAATTGGTGTGCAAATTTTCGAATATTTTCCTTCCTTCTTTCTTGTTTTGCTATATATTTTTCATCCTCCGTTAAATTTTCATAGTTAGGAATTTTCCAAGGCCCTGTTTTAAGTAAGTTATCTTTTTGGACAATTCTACCTTGATTATTTCTAGTTGTAAAAACAAAATCTTTGAGTTGAATACTAGTAGACTGGTTGGTTTTATTTTTTAAAGCTAAATCTGCCTTTAACGTATCTCCTTCTATTTTTATATTGGTTAATGTTCCTTTTAAATGTTGGTCTTCAAATGATTTAGTGGAATCCGTATTGGTTGGTGTTGTGATTTTTGAATCTTGACAGCCAATTCCAATTATTAAAATCAGTAGTAGAAATTGAATCTTAATTTTCATAATGTTTAGTTTCTAGTTTTTTTACATAATGTTTAATACTAAATCCAATATCGCCAAAAGAATCAAAATTGGTTCCTTTCTTTGCAAAATTGTCATGCATATTTAGCCCTACTCCAATGGAGAAGGAATGATCTTTAGTAGGAAAAAATAAAAATTCTGGGCGGAGCCAAAAGCCAAATTCTTTGAATGAAGTTAGATAAGGAATTGCTGAAATATTTAGTGCGAAACGACCGGTTCCCCTTTGGTAACTAAATTTAGAACCGATCACAAATTCTCTAAATTCATCAAAGCCGAGTTCAAATCCTACTCCGAAAAATTTTCGATGTTTTTCATCACAAAAAGAGCATTCTTTTCTTTTTCCTATTTCAAATCCAAGCGTATTACCTATAACTCCGGTATAGCTAATATTGTATTCTTTTATTTTAAAATAATCACTCTTTATGGTATCTGTCGTTTGTGCCGACGAGTACAATGGCAAGTTTAAGATGAATACTGTTATAACTAAAATAAAGGCTTTAAAGAATTGAAAAGATTGGGTATTATTTTTCAGCATAGAAAGTTGCTTTACATTTTCAATAATTACATAATAACAAATATAGTAATTATTTACAAATGAGTTGCTATTCTACTGAATGAAGTTGTTCAATAGTCTTAATGTACGATAAAAGCTTTGGATTTATAGACTTTCTGGTCGTCTTGGAAGCTAGCATAATAGATGCCACTTTGTAACTGATAGGTATCAATAAAAATAAGCTGCTCATTTCGATTAACAGATTGAGATATCATAGTCACCCCTATACTGTTGATAATCTTGAGCTGGCCGTTTACATTTATTTTGAATAATTCAATGGATAATTCTTGATTAGAACTGATTGGATTTGGATAGATTATCAGATCAGCATCTGAGGTATTTGAAGCTAATTCTTCGGTAAAGGTACCGGTACAATGGCAATATTCATTGTAGCGATCATTGACGGTATATTCATTTCCATCATCACATATTTCGCCGATAAGATTATTTGTACAATCTTCATCTGGTTGGGTATAACAAAGTATTCCTGCTAACTTATCTACGACCACTTGCATAAATTCAGTAGGTCTAAAATTTTGTGCCAAAGGTTCATCTTCCCAATGCGGTTCAATCATATTCATATGAGCGCCATCTCCATTCCATGCCCAACCAAAAAGCGGCCAACCATTTATACTACACTCATCAATGATCGAACACCAATCGGCTCCACCTTTTGAATTATCACAGAATTCACCCACCATACAATCGGCTCCAGTAGCATCTAGGTAAGCAAGATCTTCATGAGACAACCAACGTTTTTGTTCAATATTAAAAGCACTCGTATAGACATGAATTGAATAAATGATTCCTTGATCTTCTAAAAGTGGGTAAGCGTCCGCGGCTATTTTAGTCGCTTGACCAAAACCAGGAACATCGACAATCAATGGATCAGAATGAAAAGGACGGATGATTTCTATGACCTCATTATAGGCATCCGCATAATCTTCAGGGCTAATCTCATGGCTCCCCCACTCATTCATAATATTGATGATCACAGGTCCTGTGGCAGATAGCATCGTATAATGTTCTTTCCACCAGTTGGCTGCTTTAATCAATTCTGTTTCACTGTCTGATCCGAGTTTTCGAGAATCGTGGTAAGTGGCAATGACTTGATATCCATGTTCATGTGCTTCTCTGATCCAAGTTCTAGCTTGAAATACCAGTTCAGGTTCTATTTCAATTCGTACCGCCTCTATTGCTGGAAAGGACTGCATTAGTTCCCAACCAATATTTACATGACCATTATTATAATAGGAAGCTTGAATATTGACACCGTTTTTTATTTCAACCGATTGACTAAAGATCGATCCACTCAA
>JALZUU010000531.1 GCA_023300665.1 Saprospiraceae bacterium
CTGCGTAATATTACGCAGAGGATTTTTTTTTATAGCTCAACTTCTTTAGCAAAGGAAAATTTAATTTCCGAAACCTTCACTATTAAAAGTTTCTTCTAAAAAAGCATCTGTTAGATTATTGGTATTCCCTTTTACTTCTACTCGTAAGGTATTCTCAAATGGTGCTGGATCAGTAATTGGACTTTGGTAATACATATAATAAATACTGTTTGAAGATTTTTGAATTTCCTCTTGAATACTTAAAAACATATTTTTTAATCCATTCACATCTGCTGCCTTAAAATAACGCTCTTCAGATTCAGCTAATACTTGTAAAGAAGCTTCATCTAAATCAGGGCTAGTTAACGCTGCCACAAAACGCTTCTTACCATCAATCGCTCGCAGTGCATCATCCAAGGTGATATTTTGAGTCGCATTATGTCTACCATCTGTAAAGATAATCAGGCTTCCATCTTCAATTCCTGCGATACTATAAGTATCGTTCCAAAGACCTTCCATCTCTTGAATGGCACCATATAAATTTGTTGAATTAACCAAGTCGGTTTCAGGAATATTATTAACTGCAGCGATCAGTACCGCTTGATCAGCTGTGAAATCCTGTAATAATTCGGTATTGGCATCAAAGGTATAAATAGCGATTTCTTGTCCTGGCAATTTTTGATTAATCATCGCAATACAAGCCGCCTTTATCTGAGGAACTAAACCTTCTACACTTCGCGTAAGGTCGAGTAATAAAACTGTTTTAAGATCAAAAGGAATGGAATCACGAGTAATCGTCAAGTCTCCTTCCCGATCAATACTACCTCCATTTTCAAAAACATCAAGATCTTCCACCGTTAGGCCGGAAACACCTGCATGATCAAAGTCAGTAGCACGAAATAGTATTTCTACTTCTCTTTCTTTTGGAGTAATGTCCATTCCAATGGTCTCTAATCGGATAAAAGAACCTGGATTTGGATTGACATGAATATCATCCTTTCCACAGGAAGTAATCATTAATAAGTTCACCAATAGGAAAATCAGGAGTTTAATGGTTTTTTGCATAGCAATATGTGTTATTAGGACTTGTCTAAACTTTTATTAATTATTCAATTGACAAATTTGGACAAGCGCTTATTAAAAAATAACCCTTGGGAGGGATTGCATACGCGATAAAACGTGAAAGGATCGTGCCAAGTATGATATTTTTTTATAATAACAGTATTTTAACCAAAAACCTCACTATTTAACAGTTTAAATAGGCTATTTTTCTATTTTTATCAAAAAAATGATATGCTACCCAACCAAAAATGTAAATAATACTGTCTTACTCTAAAAAGCTATTTAATTGCCTTCCATTGCGATTGAAATGGCTAAAACATACTACTACTGAACATTTCTTGCATTTTTGACCTCCCAGCTCCGGCAGTACCGCCGGAGAGTTGCGCCAATCTCGCAAATATCCAGTAGTATGTGGCTAAATAGTAAAAAACGATAAGCAAAACCAATAAAATTAATACTCACTTTCTAAAATCCTAAAGTATGAAAATTTTAAACATATTCTTTTTTATTTCCTTAGTCGCCTTATTTGCGACTAGTTGTACGAAAGACAAATGCAATCAAACGATTACTTATACCAAGTATAATCCAGTATATCTTAGTCTTGAAACCATTCGAGCCGAGATAAATGCGGAGGCACCTCGAGATTTAGAAAATCCTGGGAAAATTTATTTCTACCAAGATCATATTTTTATCAATGAGTATCTAGAAGGTATTCACGTGATTGACAATTCTAACCCTGAAAATCCAACGCCAATAAACTTTATTCCCATCTTAGGAAATATTGACATGGTGGTTAAAAATGACCAATTGATTGTTGATAATTATAATGATTTATTGACCCTTGATATATCTGATCTTAATCAGCCTCGTTTGGTAAATCGCCAAGAAGAGGTTTTAGGGAATTACTCTTTTGATGAAAATGGATTGGTTGTTAGCTACGAAACGGAAGAAGTTACGGAAGAGGTAGACTGTAGTTTGGCCAACCAAAATGGGAGGTTTTTTATAGACGGTGTTTTCCTTGAATCTGACGGTCTAGCTAACGCAATATCGGATAATTCAAGTAGCGCTTCTGCCCCTTCAACAGGAATAGGTGGTTCTTTTGCGCGCTTTACCTTATACGAAGACTTTCTATACATCGCACAAAATTGGGATATCCGAGTCTTCGATATTGAAAATCCAAGTGCTCCAGAGGAAGGCACTATCGTAAATGCTCGTGTCAATTCTGAAACTGCCTATATTTACCGCGATCACCTTTTTATTGGTGGGACTACTGGAATGAATATTTTTGACTTAGCTGACCCAAGCAATCCTGTATTTATTTCTGGATATTCTCATATGATAGGTTGTGATCCAGTGGCCATTAGCGGAGATTATGCTTATGTCACTATTCGCCAAGGAAATACCTGTAGAGGAAATTTTGATCAATTGGACGTACTAGATATCTCAGACATTTTTAATCCAATATTAAAAGAATCCTTTGAGATGGACAATCCACACGGGTTAGCAGTGACCCCAGAAGCCCTCTACCTTTGTGAAGGTGAATCAGGACTAAAAGTATTTGACAATAGTGATCCGCTTACTGTTGGTGATGATGAAAATCTACTTTCTCATTACGATAATTTTGATGCCTATGATGTAATTTATTTGCCTGGTCAAGAGGATGTTTTATTGTTGATTGGTGATGATGGATTCTATCAGTTTGATGTGAGCGATCCTTCCCAACCTATAGAGATTAGTCATATTCCAGTAATAAGACCATAAAGAGTTTTTCAACCACCTGCAAGCGGAGTTTATGAAAAGTCATAGGCTTCGCTTTTTCTAGATTTAACTCGTATCTATCGGTTTATCTTACTCATTTTTTTTAAATCAAAACAATCCAGCAATGTATATTTATAAAAGATTTTCATTGTTAATAATATTTATTTTCTTAACCACTTCGATGGCATGGAGTCAAAGAGATGTTCCTAAGACGCTTTATCTTAAGGATGGAAGTTTTATATTAGGCAGTCTAGTAGGTAAATCTACCACCGAGCATATTTGGCAATTAACCGATGGCACGCAACTTCGCTTTCCTAATAAGGTGGTGAAATTTGTAAAAGATCAAAAGAAAGATTTCCAGTATGTTGGAAGATCAAAAAAGGGAATCATCAGAAAAACAAAAGGTTATTTTGGTAGATTTATGGTCGGTTACTTCGCTGAAAAGGAAAATCAATCCTCTTCTCCAATCTATGCACCATCTATAAATTTAACGGTAGGTTATCAAATCAATCCTAGAATTTCTTTGGGCATTGGAACTGGATATGATGGATATTCTACGAATGGGAATTTTCAGACACCACCAATTATTCCACTTTATCTAGATCTAACAGGAGATATTTTTAATAATGCCATTACGCCCTATTATAAACTCTCGGCAGGATATGGATTTGCTAGCCCTACTAAAGATCAAAAACTGAATAGTAATATTTCCTACAAAGGTGGCCTTTTAATTCACCCATCGGTCGGTTTAAAGTTTTATACCCGTCGTAATCTAGCTTGGTTTTTTGATTTTGGCTATCGTTTCCAACGGTACAACCGAGCATTCATATCAAATCCAAATCCTGAACGATGGACGCTTCAACGAACGACCTTTCGGATTGGAATTGAGTTTTAATTTTTATAAAACAGCTTGGTATTGTTTTTTTTAACAACAACGTTTAGTTGAATTTACGCAATACTATTAATTTAAATTCGTATTGTTAAATAGTTTACGGTATTTTTATCATGAAGTTCATCAAAACTTCCACCAAATTATTCTTTAGAATTAAAATCCCATCTCAATGTCTATTACTAAGAAACAATCTTTTTTTATTTAAATATTCTTTACCTCCATGGCCTTCGGTCAAGTAGATATTCCTAAGGTGCTTTATCTTAAAGATGGAGGCTTTTTAAAAGAAAGCTTAGTGAGAAAACCCACCACAGAATATGTTTGGCAATTAAAGGATGGCACTCAAATTAATTTTCCTAATGAAATAGTTAAATATGTAAAAGAACAAAAGGAAAATTTCCAATATATTGGAAAATCAAGAAAAAGAAGAATCAAAAAGACAAAAGGTTATTTTAGTAGAATTATGGCCGGTTCATTAATTGGTTCAAGGTATAATAATAACAATATCACAGAATCAATAAATTTTACCTTTGACTATCAAATAAATTCTAAAGTTTCATTGGGTATTGGATCTGGATATGATCGATATAATCCTATTTCACTAATTATTCCCCTTTATTTAGATTTAGCAGGAGATATCTTTAATTGGGCTATCTCTCCTTATTATAAACTGTCGGCAGGCTACGGATTTGCTAGTCCTACAAAAGATCAAAGGTCTCGAGAAAATTTTTCTTATAAAGGTGGTTTTTTAGTTCACCCATCGATCGGAGTAAAATTTTATACCCGTCATGATCTAGCTTGGTTTATTGATTTTGGCTATTGAAGCTGTTTAAAAATGAAGCACAATGGTTACGGACAAGTCATTGATTGTCAATACTTCACAAATTTATCGGCATCATAGCTTTGGCTATGAACCTCA